>NZ_JBFUHJ010000251.1:0-7838 GCF_056402455.1 Paenibacillus sp. P4_A7
AAGCTTGCCCGTACCTATCCTGATGACCTCAACCTTGACCGTCTTCTTCCCCCACTGTTCATACACTTGTTTGATCGTTTCAAAATACAGGTCGATATGCTTTCCCTTTATGGCTGATCCTGTATCTGCCACGACTCCATAACCATATCCAGGAATGTATAGCAGCGTACCGATCGGGAAGAGCTTAGGATCAGCTGCAATGGTTGAAACTTGATCCCTACGAACCTTCACACCTGAATAGGTAATGCCATATTGCGGATGCCCTGGACGCTTGCCCGTCGATTCAACGCCAGCGGTATAACCGGTAGCGACGACCTCAATTGTTTCTGGTTTTGATGCTTCTTTAACATGATTTTCAGCTTCGGACTTGACGTCGCTTTTTTTTATAGCAATGCTCTTCTTCGGACTGCTTTGAGAGCTGGGCTGCTGCATAGCTGCATTAGCAAACGCAGAGCAGGTGCTATCCTTTAAGCCAAAGACCAGAACAAACAGGAGCAGTGATAGCGTGATTCTTTTTGACATAGAAAAAAAGCTTGTGACCATCTGGGTACTTCCTCCTCAAGAAGAATAATACCCTGATCGTCCAAGCTTTATACGTTCAGCCTTATAGTTCCTTGTCTGCGATTTGCTTCTGAAGAAGCGCGATCAGGTCTACTATTGGCATTGCACCAATATCGCCTTCACCGCGTTTGCGAACGGAAACTGCATCAGCTTGCATTTCGTTCTCACCAACAACTAACATATATGGTGCTTTCTCAATTTGTGCTTCGCGAATTTTATATCCAAGCTTCTCATTTCGTAAATCACTCTCAACACGAATACCACTCAATTGTAATTGTTCAGCTACCTTACGCGCATAACCTTCGTACGCTGTCGAAACCGGAATAACTTTTGCTTGTACAGGTGACAACCAAAGTGGCAGCGCACCTGCAAAGTTCTCTAGCAAAAAGGCAGTCATTCTCTCCATTGTGCTTATAATGCCACGGTGAATAACAACTGGACGATGTTTCTTGCCATCCTCGCCTACATACTCTAGCTCAAAACGCTCTGGTAGTAAGAAATCAAGCTGTGCAGTTGAGAGAGTCTCCTCTTTGCCCAAAGCTGTCTTAATTTGAACATCGAGCTTCGGACCRTAGAACGCTGCTTCGCCCTCTGCTTCGAAGAATGGCAATTCCAGCTCTTCAACTACTTCACGAAGCATACGCTGCGACATTTCCCACATTTCATCATTTTGGAAATATTTTTCAGTATCCTGAGGATCTCTATAGGATAAGCGGAAACGATAATCTTTAATGCCAAAATCTTCATAGACCTTACGGATCAAATTCACAACTCGTGAGAATTCCTCTTTAATTTGATCAGGACGACAGAAGATATGAGCATCGTTAAGCGTCATCGCACGTACACGGTGTAGGCCAGTAAGTGCTCCCGACATTTCATACCGATGCATCGTACCTAGCTCAGCGATACGGACTGGTAAATCACGGTAGCTGCGCATATCGCTCTTGAACACCATCATATGATGCGGACAGTTCATCGGACGTAGAACAAGTTCCTCGTTGTCCATAACCATTGTCGGGAACATATCCTCACTGTAATGCTCCCAGTGACCGGATGTTTTGTAAAGCTCTACGTTAGCCAATACAGGAGTATAAACATGCTCGTAACCCAATTTTTCCTCCATATCAACGATGTAGCGCTCCAATGTTCTGCGTACCTTTGATCCATTTGGAAGCCACAGCGGCAAGCCTTGACCTACCTCACGTGAGAATGTGAACATTTTCAGCTCGCGACCTAGCTTGCGATGATCTCTCTTCTTCGCTTCTTCCAAGAAATGAAGATGCTCATCAAGCTGCGCTTTTTTAGGAAACGCTGTTCCATATATACGCTGAAGCATTTTGTTCTTGGAATCACCGCGCCAGTATGCACCAGCAACGCTAAGCAGCTTGAATGCCTTAATTCTKCCAGTTGAAGGCAAATGTGGTCCGCGGCATAAATCAAAAAACTCGCCTTGATCATACATCGTAATTACTGAATCCTCAGCTAGATCGCGGATAAGCTCAAGCTTGAGGTTATCATCAAGCTCAGTGAAAATCGCAAGCGCTTCGTCTCTGCTGACAATACGACGGCGAATATCAAGATTTTGCTGAACAATCTTCTCCATTTCCTTCTCAATCTTTACCAGATCCTCGGGAGTAAGTGAATGCTCCATATCAATATCATAATAGAAGCCATCCTCAATGACCGGACCAATACCAAGCTTTACGTTTGATGAGGCATACAAACGCTTAATGGCTTGAGCGAGCAAATGCGCTGTACTGTGGCGATATACTTCTAATCCATCAGCAGAATCAACTGTAACGATTTCAACAGCAGCATCGCTGTCAATCGGTGTATACACGTCTACCACTTTTCCGTTTAACTTTCCTGCAATCGCGTTTTTCCGCAGCCCTGGACTAATGGAACCCGCTACCTCTTCAATTGTAGTGCCTGGCGCATATTCTCTTATTGCGCCGTCTGGAAATTTCACTTGAATAGAYATACTCTTTCATCCTCCTGTTAGTCAATCAGTTTCTTATGCGTTACTGGTCATACCAAGCTAATGCGCTTTCCTACACCTCAAAAAAAGCACAAAAAAAGCACGCATCCCGCAAAGGGACGAGTGCTTGTATACTCGTGGTTCCACCCTACTTCGACTGCAAACGCAACGTCTTACACGCTGAGCAGTCCTCGTAATATCTGGTAACGGAGAAATCCGGTACAGCTTACTACTATAACAAACTCGAGAACGAGTGAGAAATAGGTTAGGCCATACAGCTACAAAGGGGTACATCTGCAAAAGTCGTGGAAGGAAATTACAGCCAAGTTTCCTCTCTCTGTACCGGACATCACATGCAGATACTTATCTTTGTCATTGCTGATTAGATCTTATATGTGACTCATTATAGCCTGACTTGTGGATCAGGTCAAGATTAATATGACCATCATTCTGGCCAATATCGCTTCAATGAAGCTACGGTTGAATTTGTTCATCCAAGCTGGTGTTGCATGATGAGCATTGTAAACATACCGTTACTCTTTGATCGAATATCGTTTCAATGGTACGGATAACTTGCATATACGGCTGCCTCGTGTGAATAGTGATTTGCTTAGGTGATACCGAAATCAAAGAGCTGATCACCATATCTTCTATGTTAATTTCTGTTTCGAGCATCTCAGCTACGATACGATCGGATGGCGGCTTAGGATCAAGCAGCTGAAAGTTTTCATCATATAAGATAAATTCATGACCCCCCTTATGAAGCAAATGCACCATCGGCACCTTTGTATCTTGAAGGAACACAAAATATTTCAGTAGTGAAATAAACTCCTGATATTGTTTATCAAGCATATATTCATCTAACGCATACTCAACAACTTCAATTAATTCTTTCCGATAAGGCTTAAGCCTAAAGTTTGCAAAACCATTCACGTTAAGATCGGTATTCTCTTGCAAGTATTGTTCAATTTCATTGGCAACCTTGCCCTTTCGTCTTTGTCGATCCGCATCTAGAAATTTAGATCCAAGACCATCCCACTCTTTTCCATGCAGTAAATCATAACAATATCTCTCGATAACAGCCGCGTCTGTAGAATTATTTTTCTGAAACTTTCTCCGAATAATGGAAGCGAGCATCTCTGGCTCCATTTCACTTACTATAAACTCCGCAATTGTTTTCGACGTTGACTTATAAACAGCAGGACCATGTAATGGAAGCTGAAAAAGCGGCAGTACTGCCTGACATTGAATTTCTTGAGAAGAAATGACATGAAATTCTATTGCAGCAGCTAGTTCAGCCTTAGAGCCGATATGTAAATCGACGACCGCTTGTTCCGTCAACATTTTCGCTAATTTATCCACCGAATGACAGTGGCTTGAAGACAATGATACTGTAAACAGTTCCATAAGCTCACCCCTTTCCTTCCTTATCAGTATATGGTCCTGCGGCTTGGGATATACGATGAAGAGATTGGTATAGGGTTCTAAAAAGAGATGTAGATAGACAAAAAAATGCTCATCGGCCATTAACCCCAGGTGGGATCAATGACCAACAAACATTTTTGCTTTAACAATAGCCGATACTTAGTTCTGCATTACAAAATCAAGCTCAGCCTTATCATTTTCATGATACATCTTCAAAATATTATATTTGGTATCCCGCTGAGCAGGAATTTTGCCGCATTCACGAATGAGTTGGAGTATAAGATCAATGTTTACTTTATGTGTAGTACCAGCAGCCGATACGACATTTTCTTCAATCATCGTACTGCCAAAATCATTACAGCCATAAGATAATGATAATTTGCCCATTTCAGGACCCATTGTTACCCATGAGGATTGGAAGTTAGGGATATTGTCCAGCATAATCCGACTTGCAGCAACTATTCTGAGATATTCCTCGGGCTTCGCCTTCTCCAGCTTCAAATTTGTATTATCTGGTTGGAAAGGCCACGAAATAAAGGCTAAGAAGCCAGTCGAATCATATTTATTTGCAATACATTCATCTTGTGCATCACGTATGCGCATCATGTGTAGAGCACGTTCTTCTACTGTCTCGCCCAGCCCATACACCATCGTTGCTGTAGTATTCATACCATGACGGTGCGCTGACTTCATGACATCCATCCAATCGGTCCATGAGCCCTTCATTCGGCTAATTTTCCGACGAGTACGGTCATCCAAAATCTCAGCGCCTCCGCCAGGCAGTGAATCAAGTCCAGCCTCATGCAGCTGCCCTATCACTTCATCAAGCGAGAGACCATCCGATACTACCTTCATCTTCTGAATTTCTGCAGGAGAGAAGGAGTGCATCGTGATGCTCGGAAACTGTACTTTAATTTTGCGAAGCAGATCCAAATAGTAGGTAAACGGCAAATCTGGATTTGTTCCGCCTTGCATTAATATTTCAGTACCGCCGACGTTTACTGTTTCTTGAATCTTATTCAATATGGTATCGTCTGAAAGTACATAACCTTCTTTCGAGCCAGGTGCGCGATAAAAAGCGCAAAACCTGCAATAAACATCACATACGTTCGTATAATTGACGTTTCTGCCAACGACAAATGTCGTAATCGGATCAGGATGATGCCTTAACATTATCTGGTTTGCTACATGCCCCATTTTCTCAATCTGGTCCGAGGCTAACAGCTCCATGCCTTCTTCAAAATCAACTCGTTCACCGCGTAATGCTTTATCTAAAATACGGTCCAACGTTCCCATTCCGGAAGACCTCCTTATTTCCGTTCTAATTGTGTTGCTATCAAATAATCCTATCATAAATGTATGCTTGAAGTCACCCGACTTACGATGTTCTTCCTGTCATTAATAAGAAAAAACATGGAATGTTCACAAGAACATCCATGTTCCTCTTTTGATTAAAGTCGATTAAGCACGCAAGGCATTTTCCAAATCGTTAATTAAATCATCAATATCCTCTAAGCCTACTGAATATCGAACTAATCCATCTGTAATCCCTCTCRCATGTCTAACTTCCTTCGGCATAGCCGCGTGAGACATCATCGCAGGGTAGGAAAGAATACTTTCAACAGCACCTAAACTTACAGCTACCAATGGAATTTTCACCTTGCTAAGTAATGATTTTGCACGATCACCGCTGCCAACATCGAAAGATACGACAGCTCCATAACCAAGTGATTGCTTCTCATGAATCTCTCGTCCTGGATGATCTTTTAAGCCCGGATAATAAACAGCAGTCACCTCTTTATGAGCTGAAAGCCATTCAGCTAGTTTCTGCGCACTCCGCTCACTTTGCTCCATACGAGTCTTTAATGTTTTCATTCCACGCATTAACAGCCATGATTCCTGTGCGCTAAGCACCGTTCCAAGACCATTTTGAAGCTGCTTCAGCCTTCTTCCGAGACTTTCATCGGCCGTTACCGCAAGACCTGCAAGCACATCACTGTGTCCGCCTAAAAACTTGGTCGCGCTATGTAAAACAATATCMACGCCAAGCTCAATCGGACGTTGATGATAAGGAGTCATAAACGTGTTATCAAGCATCGTCATTAAATTGTTCTCTTTGGCCCAGCCGGTTATCTCAGCGATATCTGTAATTTTAAGTGTAGGATTCGAGGGTGTTTCCATAAACACTGCTTTTGTATTCGGCTTAAGTGCCGATTTGACCGCAGCAAAATCAGTCATATCTACGAATGTGGTTTCAATATCCATACGATCCAAAACAGTAGTAAGCAGGCGATACGTTCCGCCATATACGTCTTCTGTTACAATGACATGCTCACCTGCTGATAATAATAAAAATGAAGTTGAGATAGCAGCCATACCAGAAGCGAATGCTAAGCCACGTGCTCCGCCTTCCAGTAATGCAATGTAATCCTCAAGCGCCTGCCTTGTTGGATTACCGGAACGGCTGTAATCGTATTGCGGCGGGTTAAAAATATCGTGATGGTGGAAAGTTGATGCTTGATAAATCGGCACGCTTGAAGCTCCTGTGTGCTCATCAATTTCCGCTCCGAAATGAATCAGCTTTGTTGCAAATTTTCGCTCATCTGGTTGTTTTTTATTGTGATCGCTCATCTGTTAAAGTCCCTCCACAATCTCACGCTTTGCTTCAGCTAACGCATTTGCTAAATCGCCAATCAGGTCATCCACATGTTCGATACCTACTGAGAATCGCAGCAGTCGGTCATCTACACCAATAGCTTGGCGAATCTCAAGTGGAATATCCGCATGTGTTTGAACAGCTGGATAAGTCATTAACGATTCAACTCCGCCTAAGCTCTCTGCGAATGAAATCAGTTTAATATGGCGTAAGATTGGCTCAATATAACGAGCATCCTTTAAGCGGAATGAGAAAATGCCGGTATTGCCTGATGATTGCTTATTTTGTATATCATGTCCAGGATGGTGTGAAAGCGCAGGATAATAAACATCCTCGATCGCTTCATGTTCCATCAAATATTTAGCGATTTGAGTCGCATTATATTCATGACGTTCCATCCGAAGCGCCAGTGTCTTCATCCCTCTCATAAGCAGCCATGAATCTTGAGGTCCGAGAACTGCACCAATTGAGTTATGGAGAAATGCCATTTCATCCGATAACTCTTTACCCTTTGTCACGATTAAGCCTGCCAAAACATCGTTATGTCCACCCAAATATTTGGTTGCGCTATGAACAATAATGTCTGCACCGAGCTCTATTGGACGTTGAAAGAATGGTGTAAGCAGCGTATTGTCAACAATCGTAAGCAACCCTTTCGATTTGGCCCAGCTAGCTGCACGTTCGATATCCGTTATCATCATAAGTGGATTGGTTGGGGTTTCGATTAGGATAGCCTTCGTATTGTCTGTACAGAGCAATGACATTGCATCTATATCATTCGTATCTACATATGACGCCGTTACGCCGAACCTCTTCATAATCCGCTCAAGCAGACGATAGGTTCCTCCATACAAATCAAGCGAGACAATCAAATGGTCACCTTGGCTGAACATAGCGAAAACCGTTTGTAAAGCAGCCATACCAGAACTGCATGCAAATGCAGCGTCGCCTGACTCTAACTTTGCCGCCGCTTCTTCAAGCACAGCTCTTGTCGGGCTCTTTGTACGTGCATAATCAAAACCAGTGCTTTGTCCTAGTTTAGGATGACGGAATGCAGTTGCTTGATAAATAGGAAAGCTAACAGCACCCGTAACTGGTTCATGTAGAGTACCAATCTGAGCTAAATGACTTTCGATTTTCATAGTAATGTGGTACTCCTTCCAATGTGGTTAAATGTCTGCGCCTAGATCAAAAGGTGTTTGTTGATATACGTAATAG
>NZ_JBFUHJ010000252.1:0-7837 GCF_056402455.1 Paenibacillus sp. P4_A7
CCTTTTGGTGAATCTGATACAATATTGTGCGATCCACTTGCCCTTGACTAATTTAAATCAGATTTAAGGAGGCTCCCTATGTCCAATAATAATATTTTATTTGAAGTTCCAAACTCCTTAAATGATCATGTAGATTTTGCTTATTCATTTGGTACGCCGCACCGTTTAACGGTTGCTCTGCCCGATAGCAGTAATAAAACTTTGCTAGATTTAGAAACAGACCGTTTGAAAATGTTATGGACTTATGATGATTTGACCTCTATGCCGCTTGGAAGCTTTATGACGCCGTCGACGTATTGGCATGTTATGCTCGAGCCTTCCGTAGACAACAAAACATTTGAAGAGAATAAATGGTCACGAGGAGAAGAAAGTCTCCCCATTCTCGTCAATAACTTTCAAGATGTTAAGGGAAAGATGAAACTGGAAGTAGTAGGTGCTGCGGAAGCTGCAATTACAAAGATCGAGATACTTAATACAGACAACGAAGAACATACTTATCAGCTTTTTTGTGGATTGGATGGAGCAATGAGTGCTTCCAATCCCAATTGGATTAATCGCAACGAACCTTCCGATTTAATATTGGCAGGCTGGAGGGAACGCGCGGATCGAATTTTAATCTTCGGAGTAGGTGAATATATTTCGGAAACAAAGGCAGCGAGCTTTCGACTAACGTGGCACTTAAAGCCAGGGCAGTCTGCCGAGGCTTATGTCATTCGCCCTTATAAGGCTTATCGTAATGATTTTGAAGCTTTAAGATTAGTCAATTGGAAGCAGGAAGCAGAGAAGGCTAAACAGATATGGCGAAATTTGCTGGCAAAAGCTGTGCAGATTCACGTTGCAGATGCTTCTATTCGGGCTTGTTTTTATGCCTCGCTTGCTGATGTTTTCATCATGAGGGAGCCTGTTGCACAGGGTTTTATTGCGCCAACTCCTGGGACGGAAATGTATCGAGCGCCTAATCCGGCAGAGCCTTTATTGGGCTGCATTGCTCTTGATCAGCTTGGGTTTCACGAAGAGTCGGAGAGTGGATTTCGAATGGCGGTTGAGCAGCAGGAAGACAATGGAGATTGGACAGAACCGAAAGGCTGGATTCATCTGATTTGGGCGGCAAGCGGCTTCAAAGCCTGGACGGCGATGGAGCATTACCGCTTAACCGGTAATGTAGCTTTTCTTGAAGAATTATATCCAAGAATGAAGGCTAGTACGCGCTGGCAAGAAGAAATGCGTGCCTCTACAAGGGTTCTTGTAGACGGTAATCGAACATCGGAATATGGTCTTATGCCGCGAGGGATGGGCGATTGTGGACTTATGAATGAGGATGACCATTATGGCGTCTTTTATCCACATAATTTCTATAGCCTATATGCAGATCGCTTAACGGCTGAGGCTGCTGAAATCCTTCAAAGGTTCGATGAAGCAGCAGAATATCGCGGATTTTATGATAGAGCTCTAGCAGATTTGAAACAATCCCTAGAGTTAGGGGCAATTCAGGAAGAGGGCTACCGCTGGATTCCCGGTGTAGCTGGAAAAACCTCAGGCAGCCGATGGGGTGTTTTAAATGCCTTGACTCCTTGTGGTGTACTCGCTGCTGATGATGAACTGCTGGAAGGTACCATTCGTTATATGGAATCACGAATGAGCCCCGGCGGAATGCCCATTCATACAGGTTGGATGGAAGAGGGGATGTGGATCGCCGCTACCCTCGACAATGTAGCACAATTTCATTTAACACGCGGCAATGGGGATGCGGCTATTTCTTACCTTTACAGTTCGCTAAATCACGGATCTCCGTTAATTACTTGGTGTGAGGAACGTGGCCAAAAGCCGGGTACAACAGATTGTGCAGGGGATCGTCAGCATTTATGGACACCTGTTGCCGTACTTCGATTATTAAGAGATTGTTTGGTGATGGAAGATGGAAAAGGTTTGCATTTAGCAAGGGGGGCTCATCGTAATTGGCTAACAAGCGAGAAAATAATTGGGATTACAGATGCGCCAACTCACTTCGGCAATGTAAGCTATGAACTGAGGTATAACCTCGAAACACAGCAAATCACAGGTGAAATACAGTTTCTTCTAGATAGTGTAGCTGAATGGGCGATTCTTCACATTCGTTTACCAGATGGGTATCTAATTAGCGAAGTTCATGCTTCAAACGAAATCGCTTTAACTTTGGAAGGCGCTGAAATTCGTTGGAATAAGCCTAGAGGTGAAGCAACCATAATAATAAATGTAAAGAAGCCGTAACAATATCATCATATAAAAGAATAAACTCCCTTTAGTGTATCTGTAAACACAGGTTAGTAATGCTGTAAAGGGGAATCCACCGGCAAGGGTAATTGCACCTGGTGAAACGATTGTTACACCGGAAGTCCACTTTGGCATTCAGCATGAGAATTTCGATTCAACCATTTAGAAACTGCATACTTATCTGAGAGATTCTGTCTTAAAGCAGGTGGGGGATGGCCTTCAACCCGTAATCTACAACCAGGCAGGTTATATGCAGCCTAATTATTTGCAACCGGATATGAGTGAAGATGGACTGCTAAGTGAAGTTGATATTGCTGCAGATCTTGGTGCTGAGTTGTTTATGGTGGATGCGGGGTGGTTCTCAGACATAGGAAAAGACTGGAATCCGACAACTGGCGACTGGTATGCCGGAAGCTGTCTACCAAACGATTTGTTTCCAGTATTCGACTATGTGCGCAGCAAGGGCATGAAATATGGGCTTTGGGTGGAGATCGAAAGTGATGGGAATGAATCCAGCTTGGCAAAGCTTCATTTGGTTTATCTCCAGATATGGCAAGTCAAAGGAGCGTATATTGGATCTGGCCAAGCCTGAGGTTCATTCATAACTTTCTCGACCTTCAATTGCTGGACTGCAGCAGGGTAAGCTGGGTTTTTATCGACAGTTTTATATTATTTTCCAAAGGCAAATTGCGGAAGGTTCTACACTTGGATCCGTAAAAAGTTGATAAAGGAGAGTTATCTTTAATGAAGGGATTAAGTTTACAGGATAAAGTGATTCTCATTACAGGAGCATTAGGTGACGGCGGGCGCGAGGCGGTTAAGCTGTTCCTGCAGAAAGGTGCTCTTGTTGCTGCAGCAGATATTAAACAATTGGATCAATTTCCCGAATGGGATAGCTTGTATGAGCAATATGGAAGTAAACGCATGCTTTATTTGAATACAGATTTCTGTAATGAGGATCAGGTTAAATCTGCTGTAGAGCACGTAGAAGAGCATTTCGGGAGACTGGATGGCTCTTATCATAATGTATATATTAATCAAGCTTTAAGTATCTCCGAGATGTCGATGGAGGATTGGGAGTATTCACTTCGTGGAACGTTAACGAGTGCTTTCCTCATTTGTAAATATGCGGCACAGCTGATGATCAAGTCAGGCGGCGGTTCCATTGTCAATACCTCATCCATTCTGGGTGCTGTACCAAGATTTAACAACGCTAGTTATGGTGCGGGGAAGGCCGGAATGGAGCAATTGATGCGATATGCTGCTGTTGAATATGCACCTTACGGGATTCGTGTGAATGTAGTTGTTCCAGGTGACTTCAAGGGTGAACAATTGCTCACGACCATGTCACCTTCACATAATGAGTGGATGAAAACTTCATCATTGATTGGCAGAAGTGGAACACCTAATGAAATTAATGAAGTAGCCGCATTCCTGTTATCCGAAGCTGCTTCTTATGTAACCGGATCGGTTTATCCGGTTAATGGAGGGTTATGGATATGAAGTCCATTTATATGCACTTTCATACACGGGAGGAAATTTCACAAAAAGCTCGCAATGGCTGCGCAATTGTTGTTCCGCTTGCTGCAACAGAACAGCATGGACCGCATTTACCTGTGTTTACGGATAGTCTAATCTGCGAGCATGTTGTGTCTGAAGCTATCCGTCAGGTTGCTGAATCAGTTGAAATCTTAATGACTCCCGTCATAACAATAGGCTGTTCACAGCATCATCTTTTATTTGGGGGCACTTTGTCGTACACCTCTTTAACCTACATGCATATGCTCCGTGATATTGGAGAGAGTCTTGTGTTGGATGGTTTCAAGAAAATTATATTTATCAATGGACATGGCGGCAATGAGCCAATTATGATCCAGACAGTAAATGATTTAGCAGTAAAACACCMTATATGGGTGGCATCGACAGCTTACTGGAGTGTATCAAGTGCAGCTTTAGATGAATTGAATGCTTCAGAGGTTGGCATGGTTCCTGGACATGCGGGCGGTTTCGAAACGGCAGCCGCTATGGCATTGACGCCGGAGCTTGTGCGAACCGATCGCATGGGCACATCGCATGTGATGCGAGAATGGCTAAACGCTGGTTTGTCGGGTACGTTCATTGGCAAGCATCAGGAATTAACAGGTTTCGATGGCTATACGGATGCGCCTTATAAAGCTACGGCTGAGGTAGGTAAAATATATTTGGATGMGATATCGAAAAGTGTAGCAGCATGGTTAGTGAAAAGCTTGCAAACTATGAAACAAGGTGGCGAAGCGTGATTGGATCACGTGTGTATAGCAGTAATATGAACTTAATTTAACAATTAAACGGAGGATCTACCTATTATGATGGAACCAATGACAACTGGGCGATTTACCAATTTACCATTTTCAAGTGCAGTGCAAACAGATTGCTGCGTATATGTATCTGGTCAAGGTGGTCTTGATCCCATTACCAACGAGATCGTAGGTCCTGATATCGAATCTCAGACGATGACTACTATGGAAAATATTCGTGCCATATTAATAGCGAATGAACTGGATATAGCGCATATCGTAAAAGTGAATGTATATCTCTCGGATCGTGATATGTACGTGAGGTTTAATGAAGTCTACCGCAAGTTTTTTAAAGCTCCTTATCCGGCGCGTACGACGATCTATTGTGATTTGAATTATGATTTGTTAGTCGAAATTGATGCTATTGCCGTACGTAGAGCGCTATAAAATTGAAGAAATTAGAGGCTTAATATCTATGAGGGGGATAACTGTGCAAAAGAAAATAAAAAAAAGAGTTTCAGCCATAATTACAGAGTACTGGGACATTTGTCATGCGGATGTAATTATTACGAAAATGCTTGAAGGATTTACGATGGATGGTCGCGATTATACTTCTTCTATTGATATTGTATCGATGTATATAGATAAATTCCCAAATAATGACATCAGCCGTGGTATATCTGCCAAGCATAACGTTCCGATTTATGGATCTATAGAGGAGGCGCTAAAGTGTGGAAGCAATACCTTTGATCTAGATGGAATTATTATCATTGGGGAGCATGGAGATTATCCGAAGAATGAATTTGATCAAATTCTCTATCCTAGACGCGAGTTCTTTGAAGCCTGCTTTAATGTCATGTTGGATGCTAACCATATCGTTCCAGTCTATTCAGATAAGGGTTTTGCAGTTGTTAAAGAAGATGTAGAGTGGGTTTATAAGCAAATTAAAAAGCATGATATCCCTTTCTTCTCAAGCTCGGTCGTCCCTTTTGCACATCAATATCCAGCTAGTCTGCCATATCCGAATGGAGCGCCTTTATACAAGATGTTTGGGTTTGCCTATGGGGATGTGGAAAGATATACGTACCATACCTTAGAGATGATGCAGTCGATAGCTGAAAAAAGAGCGTATGGAGAGAGTGGTATTGAAGCGGTAAGATCTTATGTAGGTGACGCGGCTATTGAGAAATTATTGAGTTCAGAGTGGAATAAGTTATATAGAAGTCTTGGTTCATTCATTAATTTAAGAAACTTAGAGCAGTTTCCATCCAGCTTGACTGATCCGATTTTCTTTGAAGTGGATTATGTCGATGGTTTATCGTCAGGCGTGCTTTATGCTGGCCAGGATGTGAAGGATTTTGCTTCAGCCTATCAGATTTATGAAGACAGTGAGCCTCTTTGCATTGAATTTTTTCTGCAGGTTGGAAAGCCGTACATTCATTTTGGATTACTGGTATTGGAGATTGAGAAGTTCTTTCATACCTCAACCCCGCCTTTCCCGGTTGAACGCTCTTATTTAACGAGTGGAGCTTTAGATGCTTTAATGAAGTCATTGCACCACAATAAGGAAATTCTTACTCCTGATCTACAAGTGCGATATTAATAAAGCCGGACGGGAAATAATTTTGATGTGATGATAGGAAATATGGTTGTGGTGCAAGAATTAAATGAGATAGCAATCACCTATTAAATTGTAATTAACTATGCCTCAACCCTTATTTCCGCAATGGAAAAAAATTACGAACCCTGCGATTCTAACAACCCGTTGGATGGATTCAGAAGGGGAGAAGCGCAAATTTTTGTTAATTATTCGAAGGAAGCTAAACAATTCGCAGTCCAATTGGAAGACGTATCCGGGAGAGTTTTACAACTAGTCGCATCTGCGGATGGACAGTCCGTTCTAGATGTAATGACAGATTCATCGAACCGACTGTCCACTCAGATGGAGCCTTTCTCGGGAATTATGCTAAGCTTTAGATGCATTTATAACTGATAAGTAAAGATGTAGGAGCAAGGCATTCCTTATTAAAGGATGTCTTGCTCTTTTTTGAAATAATTAATCACTCAACTTTCGGTGTTTATAGTCTAGATACTTCGTTTGTTGCTACATCTGCAAGTCTTACAGCTTGTCAATTTTATAGATCAGTTGTATAGTTTTTGTATTAATGATATGGAATGGGAAGTTGTAGAGAGGGAGTCGCATGATTTGAGAGAGACAGAGCAGCAGAAATTAGTAAAAGGCCCACTTGTGCTTTATGAGCAAATGAGGCTCAAGATATTGGAGTTGATAGAAGAACGCGGCTTGCAGCCACATGATCCGGTTCCATCTGAAGGCGAGCTTGCTGATCTGTATGGGGTAAGTCGTCGGACGAGTAAAGAGGCATTGCTCGCATTAGCTAAAAGCGGTATCGTCTATCGTTTGCCGAGGAGAGGGACATTCTTAGCTCAGCAGCAAAAGCAGCCGAATCAGCAGTCTTCAACGGTAAAGCAGAGGATAACCGACGGGGTGGATAAGCGTTATTTAGCCATGATTGTGCCTGTGCTTGATGATTACACGGGGCAGATTGTATCTTTTGCGCTTCAAAAAGCTTTAAGTAAGCAATGGGATTTAATTATTCGTGTTTCGGATGGCAGTATGGAGAAGGAAGCAAATATATTAAAGGATCTGGCTGCTGACTCTAGTATAGGTGGAATCCTACTATTCCCTGGGGACCGGCGGATGTGCGGCGATCAGGTACTGCGACTGCATCTGGAGAAGTATCCAATCGTCATATTGGATCGTACATTTCGTGAGATTAATATTCCAAGTGCATATCATGATCATTACCAAGGCGCATACGATATTACTGAATATTTTATCAAAATGGGTCATACCCAAATCGGCTTTGTTTCGGCTGAATGGTCGGGCATCATGAGTCGTGAGGAACGGTATCAGGGATTCATTCAAGCGCATTTGGATTATAAGCTGTCATTTAATCCGGACTGTATTTATACGGACCGTGAAAGTAATAATTTACAGGACGAAGATATTAGCACAGAGCCGCAAGTAGAAACTTCATTGACATTGGCTGCTTTTCTGCAAAAGCATCGTGAGGTAACAGCGATTTTTTGTGCTAACGATTTTGTAGCGTTAAAAGCAATGAATACAGCGTTGCAGCTGGGAATTAAAGTGCCAGCAGATTTATCTTTGGGAGGCTTTACAGACTTTCCTTTTGCAGAGCTGTTAGAAGTACCTCTAACCACGATTCGCAAACCGCCTGAAACTGTCGCTGAAGCAGCTGTCCATCTACTATTGGAACGGATTGAAAATC
>NZ_JBFUHJ010000253.1:0-7768 GCF_056402455.1 Paenibacillus sp. P4_A7
AACCGGCAGTGCCATTGAAAAGCAATATTACCGGCTTCCGACCACCGCTAGATTTCCCAGGTCCGATTTCAATAATGAAATGACTGTCGATTAAATCTTGGACAAGGCTAGATACAGTCGCTTTATTCAGCCCAGTAAGCTCTGATATTTGTGCTCGAGACAAGGGAGCATGTTTTAGCACTGCTTCAAGTACGATGGCTGTATTTATTTTTTTGATGAGTGCTAAGTCTCCAGTTGGTTTTAACTTCAAAGGTAATGCCTCCGTCCAATTCAGCAATAATTATCATTGTATCATGTAAATATATCATCGAGCTTTTACATTTGTTTGTAAAAATACTTCTTCCAAGCGCGTTAGCGAGTACATTTAGTTTAACACAAAAACTTAGTTTGTTTAATAGACAAACTAAGTTAAGGCGTGTTATTCTTTGAGTATAAAAGTTGAAGTATTCTTCGTACTGACTTATATAACATCGTTAGACGTGAGCCGAAACCGTTTACTTAGCGGAAGCGGATTGGTCGAACGGGAACTAATCGGTCATTAACGTTGAGGTAAACTTCGATTTTAAAATACCGTATACCGTGAAGGAGGATTTTGTTTTCTATGAGCTATTTCAAAAACATTAACACGATCCAGTTTGAAGGTAAGGGCTCGGACAATCCATTAGCATTCAAGCATTACGACCCGAAACAAGTTGTTCTTGGAAAAACAATGGAGGAGCATCTCCGCTTCGCTGTTGCATACTGGCATACTTTTAATGCAAATGGTTCAGACCCGTTCGGATCGGCTACAATGGTTCGCGGCTGGGATCAATATACAGGCCTAGATCGTGCGAAAGCACGTGTTGAAGCTAACTTTGAGTTTATGAATAAGCTGAATATTCCTTTCTACGCATTCCACGATGTGGACATCGCGCCAGAGGGTGAAACTCTGCAGGAAACGAACAAAAACCTTGATGTTATCGTTGCCTTATTGAAAGACAATATGAAGCAATCCGGCAAAAAGCTGCTTTGGAATACGGTTAATATGTTCTCTAACCCGCGTTATGTTCATGGGGCAGGTACAGCGGTTAATGCCGATGTTTATGCATTTGCAGGCGCGCAATTGAAAAAAGGTCTTGAGGTTGGTAAAGAGCTTGGCGCTGAAAACTATGTATTCTGGGGCGGCCGTGAAGGCTACGATACGCTGCTTAACACGGATATGGGCTTTGAACTTGATAACCTGGCACGTTTGTACCATATGGCAATTGCTTATGCCAAAGAAATCGGCTTCGACGCTCAATTCCTTATTGAGCCGAAACCGAAAGAGCCGACAAAGCACCAATATGACTATGATGCGGCTACAACGATCTCATTCCTTCAAAAATACGGTTTAAAAGATCACTTCAAGCTTAACCTGGAGGCTAATCATGCAACACTAGCTGGCCACACATTCGAGCATGAAATTCGTACAGCTGCTATTAACGGCATGCTTGGATCGCTTGATGCGAACCAAGGCGACTTGCTGCTTGGTTGGGATACAGATGAATTCCCAACTGATCTATATTCGACAACACTTACGATGTTTGAAGTATTGAAAGCTGGCGGCATCGGCCGCGGCGGCGTTAACTTCGATGCTAAGGTTCGTCGTGGCTCATTCGAAGCCGATGATCTGTTCCTCGCGCATATCGCAGGCATGGATAGCTATGCATGGGGTCTAAAGGCAGCAGCTAAATTGATCGATGAGAAAATTTTGGATAACATTGTAGACAATCGTTACCGCAGCTTCAAAGAAGGCATAGGCGCGGAAATCGTGTCTGGCAAAGCAACGCTTGCATCTCTCGAGCAATATGCCCTACAAAACAACCCAATTAAAAACGAGTCCGGCCGTCAAGAGCGGATCCGCCTCATACTAAGCGAAGTTATTTTCAGCGTTTAAGTCGGGAGGATCACTGACAAATGAGCTACGTTATTGGTATAGATCTTGGAACAAGCGCGGTTAAAGCGTTGTTGGTTGACAAAGATGGCAGGGTAGCGGCGGAAGCATCGCGCAGCTACCCGCTGTTTCACGAGCATTCCGGGTGGAGTGAACAGAAGCCTGATGATTGGGTAGATGCAACGATTGAAGCGATAGCTGAGCTTGTAGCTGCTTCAGGAGCGGCTTCCGAGCAAATCGAAGGGATCAGCTTCTCAGGACAAATGCATGGGCTTGTCCTGCTGGATGGTCAAGGCAATCCGGTACGAAATGCAATATTGTGGAACGATACACGTACGACTGAGCAATGCCGTGAAATTGCGGGAACTCTTGGCGAAAAGCTCTTGAGCATAACACGCAATCCCGCTCTTGAAGGCTTCACACTTCCAAAGATATTGTGGGTTCGTCAATATGAGCCTGACATTTTTGCCAAAGCCGAATTGTTCCTTCTACCGAAGGATTATCTTCGGTATCGGTTAACTAATGAGCTTCATATGGATTATTCCGATGCAGCGGGCACGTTATTGCTGGATGTGGCAGGTAAAGAGTGGAGTGAGCACGTGCTTACAGCGTTCAACTTACCTGCCAGCTTCTGCCCATCGCTTGTTGAATCGCATGGGCTTGTTGGTTCATTGCTGCCTCAAATTGCTGAGCGTACTGGTCTCGCATCGGCGACAAAGGTATTTGCTGGCGGAGCAGATAATGCTTGCGGAGCGATTGGGTCGGGCATTTTGTCTGAAGGCCTGACGTTATGCAGTATAGGTACTTCAGGGGTCATTCTCTCTTACGAGAATGATAAGACGAAGGATTTTGCAGGCAAGGTACACTTCTTCAACCATGGCAAACAAGATTCCTTCTACGTGATGGGCGTTACGCTTGCGGCAGGCTATAGTCTTAGCTGGTTCAAGAAGACTTTTGCGCCAAATGAATCATTTGACCAATTGCTTGACGGCGTAGAGACGGTGAAGCCGGGAGCGGGTGGGTTGCTCTTCACTCCATACATTGTTGGTGAACGTACGCCGCATCCAGATTCCGTAATTCGCGGCAGTTTTATCGGCATTGACGGATCTCATGAACGCAAACACTTCGCTCGCTCCGTAATGGAGGGAATAACCTTCTCACTTAACGAGTCGGTGGATATGTTCAGACGCGCGGGCAAGACGGTTGACACCATTGTTTCGATTGGCGGCGGCGCGCAAAATCCAGTCTGGCTGCAAATGCAGGCTAATATCTTTAATGCGAAAGTCGTTGCTCTAGAGAACGAGCAGGGTCCTGGCCTTGGGGCGGCTATGCTCGCAGCTTACGGCTGCGGCTGGTTTGATAGCTTGGAATTATGTGCGGACAAATTCGTGAAGCATGCGGATTCGTATACACCACAGCTAGAAGCGGTAGAAGCATATGCTGGAGTTTTCCAAGTGTATCAACAGGTATATGAACAAACTCGCGGATTAAACGAAGCAATCGCACCATATCGCGGTTAACTCTTGCTTCCACTTATCCAAGCCAAGAGAAGGTTGTTACCCCTGCTGGGTTGACGACCTTCTCTTTATTTTCATTGCTTGTCATGATTTTCTGTTTTTTTGGCATGCTATAAGAAAAGGCTGGAAAGGATGATTGGCATTGACTCATAGTTCTGCCATTTTGTTTGAATTTAATGATACGGGGAGCGCGGCGCTTGCTAGTGAGACGCTGCAGCAGCTTGGCTACGAGACGGTTCTTCATGAGGATAATCAGCTGCATATCCACATGGACGGAAACGATTTAACCTCAGCACTTGAAATTGCGCAAGCACACGGCGGCCAACTTGTTGAGCAAACAGCAATCACTTCGAGCTCGCTAACAGATAGTGCATACGCATTAGATGCCATTTCTATCCCCGCTCATATTGTGAACGAAGATTTAATTGCCTTAGAAGAACAGGGTGAGCAGCTTGCAGGACTCCGCAACGTTGATGATGACGCCGATTATAGCGATGAGTTTCTGCCCGATTTGGGAACGTATGATCATTTCTCAGGGGATGTTCACATCTAAGCAGTAAGGTTCAAAGAGCAAAGCAGTCAGTCAGAAAAAATCGAAAAAAGCTTCCTGCAGCGATTATGAATCATTAATCGCTGCTAGGAAGCTTTTTTACTTATTTAGCTGCTGCGTTTCTACCTGCCGCGAACCCTGTTGAGAATGCGGCAGTAATATTGTAGCCGCCCGTATATCCGTGAATATCCAGTATTTCACCGCAGAAATATAGACCTTCTATCAGCTTGGATTCCATCGTTGTAGGATCAACCTCTTTTAAATTGATGCCGCCGCCAGTGACGAAAGCTTCTTTTAAAGAAAGTGTTCCATATGCTCTCACTGGAAATGCTTTGATAAGCTTGGCAAGCGCCATCCATGACTGCTTCGGAATGTTGTCATAGGTAAGATTATCATTTAATTGTGAACCTTGAAGAAGCAATGGAATTAGTTTTTCAGGTAAATAGCCCTTTAAAACATTTTTTATCGCTTTTTTGGCATCTGTCTTTGTTAAGCCGAGCGATTCGGAATAAACTTCATCGACGCTTTTTTCCGGAATAAGATCAATAGTAAGAATGATATTTCCAATGTCATATTGCTTTAAAGCTTTTACAACAAATTGGCTGCAGCGCAGAGCAGTTGGTCCTGAAAGTCCAAAATGGGTGAATAATAAGTCGCCATGATGCTCAATGATTTTCTTTCCCTTTGGATTCCATACAGATAGACCAATATTTCTAAGAGATAATCCTTGAAGCTCCTTTGAGGTTATGAACGGTTCATTAGAAGTTATGGGCACTTCAGTTGGGAACAGTTCAGTTATAGTATGCCCAGCATGCTCAGCCCAAACGTATCCATCACCTGTAGATCCTGTATGCGGTACTGATTTTCCACCGGAGGCTACAATAACATTTTTACCATGCAGGATGTCTTGGGATAGTAGTCGCACTCCAGAAACATGACCATCCGCATAGAGCACTTTATCAACTGGAGAATTTGTACGGATCGTTACCCCTTGCTGCCGCACTTGATTGATGAGAGCATCTACAACAGTCTTAGCCTTATCCGTTATAGGGAACATCCGTCCGTTGTCTTCTTCTTTTAGTGGAATACCTAAATTTTCGAAGAAGGCAATAATATCTTTATTACTGAAATTTGAGAGTGCGCTATACAAAAATCTTCCGTTACCAGGTATATGTTTAATCAGTTCATCAATATCCTTATTATTAGTAACGTTGCATCTGCCACCGCCGGATATACCGAGCTTTCGCCCCAATTTATCCCCTTTATCCAAAAGTATAACCTTCTTGCCATTTTTGCTGGCGGCAATAGCTGCCATAAGACCTGCTGAGCCTCCGCCAATAATAATTACATCGTACATAGCTTTCTCCTTTTCTACTTCTGCTTGCTCTATTGTAACATTCTTTCCTCATTGATTATGCGTTATAATGAAGCCATTATAAAGGAAAAGAAAGGTGGTGGACAGATGAGACGCGAAGAATCGCAATTAGTTGGCGCAGAAGGAACAAAATTGTTCATTCGCGAGTGGAAGCCAGAAGAGCAGAACGTGAAAGCAGTAGTATGTCTAGTACATGGAATGGGGGAGCACGGCGAGCGTTATCATCATGTTGCCGAATACATGACGAATGCTGGGATTGCGGTGATTGCGCTGGATCAACACGGTCATGGACGGTCCTCAGGCAAACTAGGACATATGCACTCTATAGGCGCTGCGGCTAGTGATGCTGCGCTTATTATAGAAGAAGCGGGAAAACGTCACCCGGGCTTGCCGATATTTTTGTACGGTCATAGCATGGGGGGCAATGTCGCATTGAACTGCGCTTTGCGTTTGCACCCTGCTATACAAGGCTTAATCATTACAAGTCCTTGGATCAGACTAGCCTTTAAACCACTTCCATTGCAAGAATGGCTTGGGCGAAAGCTTGCTTCCATTGTGCCAAATCTGCATCAATCAACGCGATTAAACCCAAATGATTTGTTTCGACCTGGTTATGCGAAGGCAGCTCCTATTGCCACCGATCCCATATGCCATACGAAGATTACGGTGCAAGCCTTTAATGAGATTGTGAACGCTGGAGAGTGGRCACTCGCGAACGTAAAAAGCCTCGATACTCCTTTCCTGCTTCTGCATGGTACTGCTGATCGGGTAACTTCATATGAAACTAGCCGCTTTATCGCGGAACAGCTTGGGGAGCGCTGTGATTGGAGGAGCTGGGACGAGGGATTTCATGAATTGCACAATGATGTAGATGGAGAATTGGTTATTTATGAAATAATAGAATGGATAGATAGTCAATTGTAAAATCAGGAAGTTTATGTTTTAATCGGATTAATAGATTTGTATGGCGTGTAGGAGCTTATCCTTGGCTGGCATCTAAGAAGATACGATTAGGGGGGACCGATCGTCTGTGTTGAAGGAATTGTTATTACAATTCATAGTGTCCCTATTTCCACTATTCGCCTATCAACTTTGGTATGATAGAGATAAAAAGTGGCAAAGGATGCCTGTATTTATGGGCTTATTCTTCGGTGCGTCCATGGTACTGTGCATGCTGAGCGCACCTAACATACTGGGGTATGAGATTGATTTTGGTATAGTCCCCTATATGGTAGGTTCGCTTTACGGAGGTATGCCTGCACTGATTATATTGACGTGTATCTATATTTCCATTAGAATTCCAATGCTTGACAATGCGTGGGAAATTATTAGTTTCATATCGTTAATAATTAGTTTTTTCACGCTTATGTTATTCGCAATTCGACCGTTTCAACGGGCTTCAGCGCCAAGTAAGGAACGAACCGGATTTTTGTTAATGAGCTTATTTTTGCTCTTATTTAGTTTAATAGTTGTTGGTTACCTTTCTTCTAAGGGAGTAGATTGGTCTTTTCAACTGGTAATGGGGTTTGTGCTTGCTATTGGAGTCACTTTGACAGCAACTTGGCTGTTAATATTTATGATTGAAAGTGTAAAAGAAAAGCATGCACTACTTGATGAGATTAGGCGGGTATCGGTAAATTATCGCAATGAGGTACAAAAACTTCAGCAATTCATAGACGAGTCTTCATATGCTGTCATTATCATTGATCGTGAAGGCCGAATAACCCACTTTAATGAGCTTTCTAAGAAGCTGATGGCGCTTCGCGTAGAGTATTTAGAATCTAAAGAGCTTTTAGGCACGTTTTTCCCAATGGTGTTTCAGCCAGGTGAGGGGGATACTACTCTTAAGATGCTTTATCAAGCTTTAAAAGGCACGAAGGCATCCATGGTTCCCAGTATGGAAGGCGGGAGAAGCTTTCTAAAAACCTCTATTTCATTGTGGAATTCCACGAATAGCCAAATTACCGGTGCGGCAATTATTGCTTATGATGTAACAGAGCTCGATATGCTGAGGGATGAAGTAGGCCGAATGGAACGATTAAGTTTAATCGGTCAGATGGCTGCGAGCATAACCCATGAAATTCGTAATCCGATGGCGGTTATTAGAGGTTTTGTACAGCTGTTACAGGAACGCAGTCCCTCGAATCAACAGGAATATTTTAATATTATAATTGAGGAGTTAGATCGGGCCAATATGATCATTAGCGACTTCTTGTCTCTTGCTCAGAACAGGGCGTTGACGATGGAGGAGTCCTCTCTGCATGATATTATCTATAAGCTTTTGCCATTATTAAATGCGGATGCGAATTTAAGAGGGCAGACGATTGAAACTGATTTTTGTGATGATCTTCCGCTTCTTATGTTGAACAACAGAGAAATTAAGCAGCTTTTGCTTAATTTGATCCGTAACGGGA
>NZ_JBFUHJ010000254.1:0-7742 GCF_056402455.1 Paenibacillus sp. P4_A7
TTATACAACTGTGGATTATGAAGCGAAGAGAGGTGGAGGCATGATGAACAAACGCGAAAATGCCGGGGATTTACCGCTAGGTCGCCGTATGGGCTCCATTTGCCTCTTTCTCTTTCTTATTCTTGGTGCTGTTGTGATGCTTTTTCCCATCTATATGGGAATATTGAATTCGGTGAAAACACAAAGTGAGATGCTAACGAATATCCTTTCCTTTCCGAAGCAGCTTCAGTTTGAGAATTATCCGAATGCTTTTAAGAAGATTCATTTTTTTCGAAGCTTAGGCAACACAATTCAAATTGCTGGAGTGGGGTTAATCGGCATTATTGTTTGTGCATCATTAGCAGGATATAAGCTCTCTCGAACCAAGGGGAAGCTGAGCACATTTCTATTTGCTCTCTTTATTTTATCTATGCTGATTCCTTTCCATTCGATCATGATTACTCTCGTAAAAATAACGAAGCAATTATCGATACAAGGCTCAATTTATGGGTTGGGTATGATTTATATTGGACTTGGCGTGTCGATGGCTATTTTCTTATATCATGGGTTTGTGAAATCCATACCTCGAGACTTGGATGAAGCGGCTATTATAGATGGCTGCAGCGAATTGAAACTGTTCTATGCGGTTATATTCCCCTTGCTGCTTCCCGTCACTGCAACAATAGCTATCTTGAACTTACTGTGGATATGGAATGATTTCTTGTTACCGTTATTAATGTTAACGAATTCCGACCGCTATACGCTGCTCTTATCTACCAATATGCTATTTGGTGAGTATAGCAATGACTGGTCCAATATATTAGCCTCTTTACTATTAGCTATGCTGCCAGTCGTCGTTTTTTATTTATTTTTGCAAAAATATATTTTAAATGGGATTGCAGAAGGTGCGATAAAGGGTTAGGCGGCTTAATAAAGAGAAACGGAGGGAAGTTTATTATGTCAAATGTACAAGCGCATGAGGTTACTGGGTTTCTTAGAGCCGTTGGTCAAAAGCTCTTAAATGGCGATGGACGGGAGATTTTACTCCGCGGAGTTGGCTTTGGCAGCTGGATGCTCCCAGAAGGGTATATGTGGCTCTTCCCGGAACAAGGAGATCGTCCGCGTCGAATCGAACGCATGATCAGAGAACTGGTCGGAGTAGAAAAAGCAGAGCAATTCTGGGACATCTACTATGATCGTCATACTGCGGAAGCAGATATTCAACAGATTGCTGCAGATGGATACAATTCTGTCCGAGTCCCTATAAATGCTAGATTCCTCATTGAGGAAAGTACAGAAAATTCGATTCACTATAATGAGAAGCATTTGCAGATACTAGATCGGCTTATAGGCTGGTGTCGTGAGTATCGACTCTATGTCATTCTTGATCTGCATGGTGCTCCTGGGGGACAAACTGGAACCAATATTGATGACTCGGAGCATGATCAGCCTGAATTGTTTATGAATGAGCGAAATAAACAAATCACCATTGATTTGTGGAGGATGCTTGCAAAGCGGTATAAAGAGGAATGGATTGTTGCTGGTTACGATCTATTGAACGAGCCGCTTCCCAATTGGTTCTCATCATATAACGAACAAATTATTCCTTTATATCGTGATATTATAAAAGTCATTCGTGAAGTGAACGACCGTCACATGATCATTCTAGAGGGAGCTCATTGGTCTACGGATTGGTCTATTTTTAATGAAAAACTAGATGATAATATGATGCTTCAATTTCATAAATACTGGAACAATCCGGATACGGAGAGCATTCAGAGTTATTTGGATAAAAGAGAACAATGGAACGTCCCAATTTATATGGGCGAAGGTGGAGAGAACAACAAGGAATGGTACGCAGGTGCATTTCGCTTGTTCGAGGATCACGACATCTCTTGGAATTTTTGGACATGGAAAAAGATGGGGAGGAATAATTCTCCTTGCTCGGTTATTGAACCTACAGGTTGGCAGAAGCTTATTGCTTATTTAGAAGGTGGTGTCAAGCCGGATGAACAGGATGCTGAGAAAATTCTATGGGAGTATTTGCACAACATCTCGTTCGAACAATGTGTCTATCATTCAGAGGTTACGTCGTCACTTTTCCGTAGGCCTAACACTCGAATTCCGGCAATCTTTTACGGTTACAAAGGTGAAGGTGTCAGTTACGGAGTAAAGGAGCGGAACAACAATCCTATAGGTTTCCGGATCAATGATGGTACGGACATTCGGTTCGTACAAAGTGATAGGGAGACCCCTTATTTTGAACACGGGAAAGGAGAAAATTGGCAGACCGACGAGCTTATGTACGTACAGTTAGCTGAAGAGGACTGGATTGCTTTCGAATTCACCGTTGCAGACACGGCTGAGGTTTTACTTTACAGTGTAAATGTATATACAGCCGCACCTAATGAAAGCGCGCGAATTGAAGTTTCGATAGACGATAAGTGGGTCGAACGAAGTAAAAATGTAGGTAGTCTATGGGGGACGAAGCAATTAGGCAAGGGATGGACATTATCTCCGGGATTGCATCGTATCATCCTTAAGGCTGTAGACAGCTCCATTCGGATTCAATGGCTTGAGGTTATTCCTTGTGATTGAGAGGCCAACCAGATATTCTGGTTGGCCCTTTTTTTCTACGAGAAAAGGAATCAGTAAGTCTTTCTTAGGTTAACAATGTTTTAAGAAGCGTTTTCCTGCTTCTTCAACTCTGCTAGCAGCTTGTCACCTTCTACATCCAGGTTTGGAAGCAAACGGTCTAACCATTTCGGCAGCCACCACGCTTTATCACCGAAGATGGCCATGACTGCTGGGACGAGCGCCATGCGGACGATGAAGGCGTCAATAAGGATACCGATCGCGAGCGCAAAACCAATCTGTTTGATCATAATATCATGAGCGAAAATAAACCCGGCAAAGACGGATACCATAATCACGGCTGCGGCTACAACAACGCGGCTAGCCTGCTTGTATCCATGAACGACACTCTCCGTGCCATGATATCCATGGACGTAAGACTCGCGCATGGAGCTGACAAGGAAGACCTGATAATCCATCGCCAGCCCATAAAGAATGCCCGTAACCATAATCGGCATAAAGCTGAGCAGCGGTCCACCGGTATCAAAGCCGAAGAGGGAGTGAAGCCATCCCCATTGGTATACGGCCGTAGTGATCCCGAATGTGGCTAACACACTGAGAATGAAGCCTACCGTAGCTTTGAGTGGAACGATGATCGAGCGAAATACGAGCAGCAGTATAATCAGCGATAAGATCACGATAATGCCGACGTAGAGCGGGAACACCTCAGCCAGCTTCGATGACATATCGATGTTGATAGCTGTGAATCCAGTAACGCCAATCGTGACATCATAATTAAGCGCCATGCTCGAATCGGAAGCCCGGATTTCTTTGACCAGATTTTTGGTCTCTGAATCCGTTGGTCCTGTTTTCGGGATGAGACTAATAATAGCCATATCTCCAGTTTTGTTCATGCCCATAGGTGTTACGAGCGAAACGTTCTCATGCTGCTGGAGCTCCTGAACCAGCCCGCCCAGCGTCTCCATCGAGATGGCGTCCGAGGCTCCTTTAGGCTCGGCGACGAGAAGCAGTGGTCCATTGAATCCTTCGCCAAAACCATCTGAAATAGCATCGTAGCTCTGTCTGGAAGCAGTGTCAAAGTTCGCCGTGGCACCTGATGGAATACCCATGTCCATTTTTGCGACAGGGAGTGCCGCTGTGCCTAGAAGAACAATAACGCCAACAACTATAAGCCAACGGCCCTTCACTACGCCGGTCACCCATTGGTGCGCGAACCCATGTGAAGTTTTATTCGCCTTGCTGCTGCTTGTCGAACGTGCTTTGGCGGAGCAGATGCGTTCCCCTACCAAACCGAGCAGAGCCGGCAGCAGGGTTAGAGCAACGAGCACATTGACGAGTACGGCCAAAGCGGCAACAAGCGCCATCGCGGACAAAAAGCCAATCCCGATGACAAGCATGCCGCACAACGCAATGATAACGGTCAAGCCAGCGAAAAATACGGCGCTACCAGCGGTGCCAACCGCTCTGCTCGCAGCTTCAAGAGCGCTTAGTCCTTGATCGAGAATGATGCGGCGCTGACGGTTGACGATGAACAGCGAGTAGTCAATACCGACGGCAAGCCCGACCATAAGCGCCAGAACAGGCGTAAGATCGGTCATATGGAACACTGTTGAGAAGGCAAAAGCTCCTCCTACGCTTATACTCCGACTAGAGCAGTCAAAAGCGGCAAACCTGCAGCAACAACCGAACCGAGTGTCATGAAGAGGACAACGGCGGCGACGGCAATACCGATTGCTTCTGTCGAACCAATGGTTGGTTTAGTTGAAAGCGAGTCGCTAGGCAATGCGGTAATCCCAGTCTGCTCGACAGTCATGACAGCATCGATTACAGAATCAGGGACCCATTCGGGCAGCGACATTTGCTGAACGGTGAATTGGAATTGGAACAGTGCAACGCTGCCGTCAGATGCAAGCATCGCACCAGGCAAAGGAACACCGTTCACCATCAGAGGGCCGTAGGGAGGCAGTTCGCCTGTAGTTGCTTGCGCCGATTCGGAACCGTTCCCTTGCCCAGCTTGTGCAGCTTCATTCCCTTGAGCGGCATCGGTCATCGATGCTCCGGCTTGTGCAGCCAATTCAATCGGATTAATGACATACTCAAGATTGTATACATCATTAACAGCTTCGCTAATGGAGGTCAAACGCTCTGGCGTGTCCAGACGTTCGCCCTTTGGTACCGTAAACACGATGCTGGCTTGTCCGCCCGAAGCTTCCGGCAGCTCTTCCGACAACTGGTCTAACACCTTCTGCGATTCCGTGCCCTCAATTTTCATATCCGAACTGACATGTATTCCGTTGACCCCGAGTATGGCGAGCACAACTCCGAGGATCGCGATCCAACTAATAATGAAATACCATGGTCTGGTATAGGCTGACTTGCCCAATCTGTACAGGAAAGTTGACATAGGTTAATACTTCTCCTTTGCATGTGGAAATAACGTGAAGTAATGAACTAAAATCCGTTTCGCAAGTAACCAAACATGGTGTCTAAATAATCATCGAACGTAACAGCCTCCGATGTTTCGGCGACCGATTGGCCTGGAAGCAGCACGTTCAGGCTGCCGTCAAGCAAGGGGAGCACGGCTCCATAAACGGCGCCGACGAGAAGGTGGGCGTACCCCTCTGGATATCGTCCGCGTGACAGCGCATTTATAGTGTCCTGAGTCGTTATTTGCAAGCCGCGAAGCGCGCTGAGGATATAGGGCTCAAGCGTTGGGTGCTGCTTCGAAATCGAAACGAGCTGGCGCAATTTCCAGACATGCTCTCCAGTCAGCTGCAGCTTCATCAACTGGTACAGGATGTCGAGCGGGGACATGTCCTCGTTTAACCTTCCGATCCAATCCTCCACTTCATCGGCGCCATGGAAGATGACGGTTGCCGTCGCGACTGCYTCCTCCTTGCAGGAGTAGTGGTTCGCGAACGTTCTTCTGGAGTAACCGGCGCGCTGCACGACATCTTCGACAACGAAGCCGTCCATCCCCTTTTCCAAAGCGAGAGCGAATGCCGCATCGGCAAGCGCATTCGCCGTTGCTTCCCGTTTAATATAGCGTAAGCTTTTGTTGTTCATCATATATCGCCTATGCGTTCACCTCTTTTCAAATAGACTGGAAACTTTTTCGAAATTAAATGCACATCTATATTATTGCCCAATGGGCAATGATGCACAATGGGCAAAATGTTACAGTTTTGTGGCGTTAAGGTTCCGGCGTTCTCAATTCACCAGACTCCACCATATAAAACAAATAAACCACGTCCTCTGGACGTGGTTTATTTGTTTTATATGGTGGAGTGCTCAAGGAGCGAACCCCAGGTTCAGTTCGCGCTGATTATTGTAGTTGCCTAATCGAATAATACCTATAACCGTTTTCAGGATTAATCTCGTCAGGATTAATCTCGTCAGGATTAATCTCGTCAGGATTAATCTCATCAGGAACCCTTAAGGGCAAAGCCAACTGCAAAAACTTTGGTGCATCTTGGTAATCTATGGTATAAATACAGTATTAGATAAGGTGAAACCAAGCCCGAAATAGGAATGCCACAATCATAGGGCTGCTATTAAAAGTTGTCGCATAAAACTTTTAGGAGGGTGCTTATGAATATAGTAAAAGTTGAAGTAGGTACGGTAAATATTGCCGTTGTAAGCAGCAGTGAGATATTAATAGTGGATGTTCAGTCAGCATTGGATCTTATGGCAATCGTACACTATGAAGCAGGCTGTAATCGTATCGTTCTAAATAAATCCTTGTTAAGCGAAAGCTTTTTCGATTTGAAAACACGCCTTGCAGGCGAAATCCTTCAGAAGTTCATCAATTATCGAGTGAAGGTTGCTATTATTGGGGATTTTTCCATGTATTCAAGTAAAAGCCTTCGAGGTTTCATTTATGAATGCAATAATGGAAACGATATCTTGTTCATGTCGGACGAGCAACAGGCGATTGAAAAGTTAAGCGAGATGAAGTAGAAGATGAAATAGTATTTATGATCAAAGCCGCAGTCACTCTTCGTTTTGAAGTGATGATCTCAGCTTCTCGGCTTTCTTCTGTTTAGGTCCCAGTAGCCGGGGATTGTGGACTTAATGCTACTTTTCGCGGTCTTTTTGCTAAAGAAGAATAAGGAATGTCCGCTTACACTCGTAATAGTGCAATAACGAATACAATATTGGCTGGTCTAGTAGATACGGATTTTAATTAGGAGGATCAAATGATCAAACGCGAAGCTGACCAAACATACAATTGTAAGTATGTTGATTATGAGGACCGAGTCTGGGAGAAGACGGATGCTATTCACTTGATAGATGTTGTGAACGGCGGCGCAGTTCAAGAAGAAACCCTTGTGAAGGCTTGCTGGGATTCTAATGCCCTCTATGTCCGATTTGAATGTGAAGATTCTTATAGTATCTCTGATTTTAAGAACCGGAATGACCCGTTGTATGATSAGGACGTTTGTGAGATTTTCATAGATGATACGGGCCTTGGTAAGGAATATGCTGAAATTGTAGTTAGCCCTAACAATGTTGTGTTCGACGTCTGGGTTACGCATGATAATGAGGACGATCCACTTGCATTCACGCTGGATCACGACTGGGAAACGAAGGGCCTTGTAACCTCAGTTGATGAGATGGGTGAGAAAAGGATTTACACGCTCACCATTCCATTCTCGAATTTTAAGCAGTATCCTGCTCATGGAACGGAGTGGAGAGTGAATTTCTTCCGCATTGATGATGATCGAAGCGGGTTGAGGCATTATCAGGCTTGGACTCAGATCGGAATTGCTAACTATCATGTTCCGGATTTGTTTGGTACGTTACGATTTACTGGTGGGTTCTAGATTAGAGATAAGAGTGAAAATACTATTTTAAAGAGGGGATAAAACGATGAAACTACTTACTTACAAAAAGGGACAACAATATATGCTTGGCATTCGGACGGACAAAGGGGTTTTGAACGTTGCATCGGCTGCGCAACAATTGGGTGCGAATGTACCTTCATCGATTCATGAAGTAATCGAGCAAGGAGCGTCAGCGATCAACGCGCTGCAAGCATTGGAGGAGCAAGCTTCATCTGCGAACTTGTCATCCATTTGGTTGAACGAAGACGATCTTCAGCTGGGACCTTGTGTGACAAATCCAGGGAAAATCATTTGCGTAGGTTTGAATTATCGCAAGCATGC
>NZ_JBFUHJ010000255.1:0-7727 GCF_056402455.1 Paenibacillus sp. P4_A7
ATATTGGGGAGGGCCTCCTGCAGGAGGCTTCTTCCTATTTCTTGAAACATAATATAAGCACGAAATCACCTTTAATGATAATTACAGACAGTCAAGTGGCTAAGCATCATCTGGCAGCATTAGAATCGGAGCTGAAAAACGGCGGGTTTAAAACGGTTAGCGCAGTGGTGCCTTCAGGCGAGAGTTCGAAATCGCTTTCTATGCTTGAGGAACTTATCGCTAAGGCGCTGGAAGCAGGCCTAGACCGTAAATCTACGATTGTAGCACTCGGCGGCGGGGTTGTAGGCGATCTGGCTGGATATGTGGCTGCTTCCTATATGCGAGGTATAAAATTCATTCAAGTTCCTACTACGATCTTGGCGCATGACAGCAGTGTGGGCGRCAAAGTAGCTGTTAATCATCCGTTAGCCAAAAATATTATTGGTGCTTTCCATCAGCCGGAATTAGTTTTATTTGATCTACATACGCTGCAAACACTACCTCCAAGAGAAGTGAAAGCTGGCTTGTCAGAGGTCGTTAAGCATGGATTAATATGGGATGAGTCATTCGCGGTATGGTGTGAAGTGAATGCGGATAAGCTGCTTGCTCTAGATCCAGAAGCACTTGGTTACGCGTTATATAAGGGATGCAGCGTGAAGGCGGAAGTAGTGTCACGTGATGAGCGGGAAAATGATTTACGTGCGATCCTGAACCTTGGACATACAATTGGACACGCGCTTGAAGCAGTTGCAGGCTATGGTGTGCTGCTGCACGGTGAAGCGATTTCAATCGGGATGATTGGATCTGCGAAGCTCGGTATGCGATATGGCGCACCTGAAGAGGTATATACGGTTACGAAGCGTGTACTTGCGAAGTGCGGACTGCCGGTCAGCTTGCCAGAGTCTTTTGACGTGGAAGCCATTATGAATGCGATGATGCATGATAAGAAATTTACAGAAGGCACGATGGTGTTTGTGGTGCCGACAGCTATTGGTAAAGTTGAAATCAAACCAGATGTTCCCGTGGAATGGATCCGGGAAATTGTAGAGCAATTAAAGCAGGAGGAGGCGTAAACATGAGTGTTAGAGGAGTTCGCGGCGCGATTACCGTTGAAGTAAATAAGGAAGCAGAAATCATGAAGGCTACAATCGAAATGCTGAATGATATAGTAGCTGACAATCAAATTGTGCCTGACGACATTTGTAGTGTATTTATTACGGTTACAAATGATTTGGATGAGGCTTTTCCAGCTCGGGCTATTAGAGAAATGAAAGGCTGGGAGCTTGTCCCGCTAATGTGTTCACTAGAGGTGCCAGTAAAAGGAAGTCTAGAGCGCTGCATCCGTCTGATGGTTCTTATAAATACAGATAAGAGTCAAGCAGAGATTCGTCATGTGTATCTGAATGGTGCCCAGGCACTTCGTCCTGATCTTTCTAAAGCATAAGCACACATATTGACGCGCAGTTATAAGGTGTTGTATATTGAATTACGTAAGTGAGAAGAGTAGAGCAGGTTTTTAGTTGAGTCTAGATGAGCTGAGATTAGTTGAGAGAAGCAGAGTGAAGGTAATTACGATTACGGGTCTAGGAAAGAGCTGAACCAGTCCTCATGTACATACATGTGGATAGGTAAAAGTGCTGTTTCACCGTTGCGTAAGCTATCTTATTTCCGCTTACACACTTCCGTCATCATCTAAACCAACGCTCCTGCCATGGCAGGAGCTTTTTTTTGTTTCAATATAGGATGCACATACCATAAAACAAGGAGGTTGTTCAGGATGTCTAGTGAACTGCAGCAGGTTATACGTTTAGCTGGCCAATACAACTTAATACCAATCGTTCGTTACATGATGGCTGATACCGAGACGCCAATTCGACTGTTTCAGCATTTCGCGAAGGAAGACCATGCATTTTTGCTGGAGAGCGTTGAGGGTGGAGTCAAATGGGCGAGATATTCCTTCATTGGGACTGATCCATTTATGATGCTTTATGGTAAAAACGGCGAAATGGTGCTGGAACGTAATGGCGAGAAGCATAAGCTGCATGATAAGCCGATTGAGCTATTGAAGGCTCATTTAAGATCATATCGCAGTCCCGCGATGCCAGAGCTTCCACCGTTTACTGGTGGGGCTATCGGATTTTTTGGATATGATTTGCTGCAGTATTACGAGAAACTTCCAGCTCACCGAATTGATGATTTAAATATGAATGATATGCAGTTTATGTTTTGCGATCAGGTTATCGTTTTTGATCATTTTAAGCAGCAGCTCCAGATCATAGGAAATGTGCATATAGCTGACGGTGCAACTGATCTGGATATTGCTGCAGCATACGAGACGGCTGTTGCTAAGATAGACGCGACAATCGAACGTTTGAAGCAGCCTGTGACTATTCCGGTAACGGGTGGGTCTTCTAATCAAGATGATTATGAGCTAGGCGATATTCAATCGAATGTAACGAAAGAGCAATTTATTTCTAATATTGAGCAAGCAAAGGATTATATTCGCGCAGGAGATATTTTTCAAGTGGTTCTATCACAGCGATTCAGCATCGAGACGGATATCGATCCGCTGCATGTCTACCGTGTACTTCGAACAATGAATCCTTCCCCTTACATGTATTATTTGAAAATGGGCGAAGAGGTTATCGTTGGAACGTCACCTGAGGCACTTGTCAAAGTAAATGGAGATCGTGTAGAAACGAGACCGATTGCTGGAACCAGGCCGCGAGGCAAAACAGTCGAAGAAGACAAAGTGTTGGAGCGCGAGCTGCTTGCAGATGAGAAAGAACGAGCGGAGCATTTGATGCTGGTCGATTTGGGCCGCAACGATATCGGACGCGTTTCAGAGTTTGGTTCCGTTACTTGTGATTCATTTATGGAAATTGAACGTTACTCGCACGTCATGCACATTGTCTCCAACGTTTCTGGTAAACTGCACAAGGATAAAGACTTCTTCGATGCTTTTATTTCATGCCTGCCAGCGGGAACAGTATCAGGTGCGCCAAAGCTAAGAGCGATGGGCATTATTGCGGAGCTGGAAAATGAAGCGCGTGGTGCATATGCAGGCGCAATTGGATATCTTGGCTTCGGCGGGTCCATGGACACTTGTATTACGATTCGGACGATTATTTTCAAGCATGGCAAAGCGTATGTTCAAGCAGGAGCGGRAATCGTGTGGGATTCAGTGCCAGAGAGCGAATATATGGAGACGGTAAACAAGGCTAAAGGGATGCTGAAGGCGATTCGGGCTGCAGAAGCTATTTTCGCACAACCAAAAAGTCTAGCAGTCGCATATAGCGCCATTAATAGTGATTATTAAGTCAAAGCTGGGAAGGGGCTCGTTCAGTTATGCCGCAAAGTGATGCAATAACGATTCAGCAAGCGCTAAGCAAGCTTATTGGTGGTTCGGATTTAACGAGAGAGCAAGCGAAGACAATCATGACTATTATTATGAGCGGAGATGCGACGCCTGCTCAAATTGCCGGGGTCGTTACCGCTATGCGGATGAAGGGTGAAACAAAGGATGAAATAACGGGTTTTGCCGAGGTTATGCGCATGCAATCCAGTCATGTTCATACGGAGCAGGAGGGGCTGCTGGACACTTGCGGTACTGGCGGATCGGGCATTCATAAATTCAATATTTCAACTGCATCATCTATTATTGCTTCAGCTGCGGGTATTAGAGTGGCAAAGCACGGGAACCGAGCAATGTCTGGTAAGGCTGGGAGCGCAGACGTTCTTGAAGCACTAGGCGTTCAAATTAATATTTCTCCGGAGCAAGCGGCGGAATGCTTAAAGGATATTGGCATTTGCTTTATGTTCGCGCAGCTCTATCATCCATCGCTGCGTCATGCTGCAGTGCCGCGGCGTGAGCTTGGAATTCGAACTATTTTCAATATGCTGGGCCCATTAACGAACCCTGCTGGAGCTGACAGACAGCTGCTAGGCTTGTACGACCGATCTCATACATCTACTATTGCAGAGGTACTTGGCGAGCTTGGACTGAAGCGTGCGCTTGTTGTCAGCAGTCACGACGGACTTGACGAAATCAGTATTTCTGCTTCCACGCAAATTTCCGAGCTGCAAGGCGGCGAGGTTCATACTTACGATGTAACACCAGAAGAGCTAGGTCTTAGACGCTGGCCAATCGAGGATGTCATGGGCGGTGAGCCTGCGGTCAATGCAGCACTTATCCGTGATATATTCTCAGGTAAACAGCTCGGTGCTTACCGTGATATCGTGCTTGCGAATGCAGGGGCTTGTATCTATGTTGGAGGAGCTGCTGCTTCAATTAGAGAAGGTGTGGCTGTTGCTGCGGAAGTTATTGATTCTCGCAAGGCACAGCATAAGCTAGTTAATCTTATTCAAACGACAGGAGAGTTGGCGCATGTTTCTGGATAAAATTGTAGCAACGAAACGGGCTGAGGTCGAAGCGCTCGCTGCCCATTTTAAAATCGAGGACGCTGAGAAAGAAATCGCTAAGCTGGGCGAATGCCGAGGGTTTGAGCGTGCACTTTCCCTACAGGGACGGAATCGGAGTGTTGGGCTCATTGCTGAAGTGAAGAAGGCTTCTCCGTCTAAAGGGCTTATACGGCCTGATTTTAATCCGACTACGCTTGCCGCAGCTTATGAAGCTGCTGGAGCCGACTGCATCTCTGTACTTACGGATCGTGATTATTTTCAAGGCTCTAACGATTACTTAAGCGCGGTAAGGGAAACGGTGAAGCTGCCTTTGCTGCGGAAGGATTTCACAACTGATTATCGTCAAATCTATGAAGCACGTTTAATTGGAGCTGACGCTATCCTGCTTATTGCAGCTATTTTAACACAAGCACAGCTTGCAGAATTCCATGATCTTGCTAAGTCGATTGGCATGGATGTTCTGGTAGAAGTGCATAACAAGGAAGAGCTGGAGCAAGTATTGGAGCTTGATAAAGCAACTTTGATTGGCATTAATAATCGTGATTTGAAATCATTTGTTACTGATCTTAAGACGACTGAAGCTCTAATTGGCATGATGCCGAAGGATGTTACGGTTTTAAGTGAAAGTGGTATCGCAGGCAAAAGTGATATGGATTATTTGCAATCGATTGGTGCACATGGTGTGCTGATTGGCGAGTACTTCATGCGACATGCAGATGTAAGCCAAGCCGTTAATGATTTGATGGGCGCAGTGACTGTACGATGAGACAGAAACCGCGTATCAAAATATGCGGGCTAAGGGATGTCCAAACGATTGAAGAAATGGACGGTCTGCCGATTCATGAAATCGGCTTCGTGTTCGCACCTAGCAAAAGACAGGTTGACGCTGCAACAGCTGCACCATTGATCAAAGCGGCTCAACGTTTGAAAGTGTTCAATGGCAAGCGACCACAAACGGTAGGCGTATTCGTTAATGCATCGTTTGAGGATATAAATACAATTTTAACAGAAGCTCCTTTGGATATCATCCAAATGCATGGTAATGAATCGCCTGAGCTATGCCATTCGGTCAGGTCGAAGCTGGGAGTTCAAGTATGGAGAGTATTCTCGATCAAAGGGAACTCAGACTCTATCAACCCAGCTACAGCGCTGGAAAGATTGTCTCCTTATAAGGAGGCAGTGGATGCTGTACTGATTGACGCCCCTGGCGGCGGGACGGGTCATACTTTTGATTGGAAAGCGATAGAGGATTACAATAAGGCTTCGGAAGTGCTCGGAATACCGCTTTATGTTGCAGGCGGTTTACATGAAGGCAACGTACAAGAGCTTCTACAGACTTATTCTCCCAGCGGAATTGATGTATCAAGTGGTGTAGAAACGGATGGACGGAAGGATATAGACAAAATTCGATTATTTGTTAGAAGGGTGATGGAAGCATGACACAAGTACCAGATGAAAATGGACGTTTTGGCAAGTTTGGCGGACGTTATGTACCAGAAACATTGATGAACGCTTTACTTGAACTGGAGGAAGCGTATAAGCATTATTCGAAGGACGCGGCATTTCAAGATGAAGTACGTTATTTGCTCAACAAATATTCGGGAAGACCGACCTCGCTATATTATGCTGAGCGTCTGACCGAGCATCTTGGCGGTGCTAAAATATATCTAAAACGTGAAGACCTCAACCATACGGGTGCTCACAAAATTAACAATACGATTGGTCAGGGTGTTCTCGCGAAGCGAATGGGCAAATCGAAGATTATTGCTGAAACAGGAGCAGGACAGCATGGTGTGGCTTCCGCTACGATAGCTGCTTTGCTCGGCCTAGAGTGCAAGGTGTTTATGGGTGAAGAGGATATGAAGCGTCAACAGCTTAACGTGTTCCGTATGCAGCTGCTTGGCTCCGAGGTAGTTCCGGTTCTATCAGGTACGCGTACGTTGAAGGATGCTTGCAATGAAACACTTCGCTACTGGGTTAGTCATGTAGAGGACACGTATTATATTTTGGGATCTGTAACAGGTCCGCATCCTTATCCGATGATCGTTCGTGATTTCCAGCGAATTATCGGTGACGAAGCGCGTCAACAAATATTAAAAGATGAAGGCAGATTGCCGGATTATATTGTTGCAGCAGTTGGTGGCGGCAGTAATGCGATGGGTATTTTTTACCCGTTCATTAATGATGATTCTGTCCGCATGATAGGCGTGGAAGCGGCTGGCCTAGGTGTAGATACAATTGAGCATGCGGCTACTATGACCAAAGGACGTCATGGTATTTTCCAAGGCTCACTAAGCTATGTGCTACAGGACGAGCACGGACAAGTACAGCCTGCACATTCGATTTCTGCGGGTCTCGACTATCCGGGAATAGGTCCTGAGCATGCTTACTTGAAGGATTCGGGCAGAGCTGATTACGTGCCTGCAACAGATGCTGAGGCGTTAGAGGCTCTGCAGCTGCTTAGTCGGACCGAAGGAATCATTCCTGCACTAGAATCAGCACATGCTATTGCGCATACGATGAAGCTTGCACCAACGCTTGGCAAGGACAAGGTTATTGTTGTTAGCTTGTCTGGACGCGGCGATAAAGATGTTGAAGCCATTATGGGATATTTGGGGGTAGAAAAGCATGAATCTCATTGATACAGCATTTGCGAGTATTAGAGCAGAAGGACGTACCGCGCTTATGCCATTTATAACGATGGGTGACCCTGATCTGGAAACAACCGTTGACATTATCAAAACATTGGAGCAAGCTGGAGCGGATATGATTGAGCTTGGCGTCCCTTATTCCGACCCGCTTGCGGACGGACCGGTCATTCAGCGGGCATCAGAGCGTGCATTGCTTAATCACATTACTTTAAGGAATTGTATCGATGTTGCAGAGCAAGCACGCCAGGTTGGTGTTAAGCTTCCATTCATCTTGTTTACTTATTTTAATCCTGTGTTCCAGTTTGGATTGGAAGCTTTCTTCGATCTTGTCCAGAGCAAAGGGGTTAGCGGACTTATTATTCCAGATTTGCCGATTGAAGAAGATTCGGAGGTTAGACAAATGGCTGAAGCGGCTAATGTACATCTCATTCCGCTTGTCGCTCCAACCTCCAAAGATAGAGTTATTCGTATTGCACAAAGTGCGAAAGGCTTCGTTTATTGCGTGTCTTCACTAGGTGTAACAGGTGTAAGAGCCGACTTCCATACTGGTATTGATGATTTTCTGGCAACTGTTYGTGAAGCGACGGATCTGCCGATTGCGGTTGGGTTCGGTATCTCGACTCGGGCACAAGTAGAGCGGTTTGAAAAGCAGTGTGACGGAGTCATAGTCGGCAG
>NZ_JBFUHJ010000256.1:0-7706 GCF_056402455.1 Paenibacillus sp. P4_A7
GCGTCAATCCATTCGTTACAAGTAGATGGGTTATTGGAACTGTAATCAACTCGCGCATTCCTCCATCAACATGGACTCCTAGCACCTTCATATCGGTGCAGCAATTTGTTTTCCCATAGCGGCAAGCAATACAATCGCCGCAATGCATATAAGGAATGATGCTTACCTGATCACCGACCTTAACGATGTCTCCCCGTCCATCCACCTGCTCTACCGTACCTGCGAGTTCATGACCAAGTACTTTAGGATAAGTGAAAAACGGCTGATTCCCTTTAAAAGCATGCAAATCTGTTCCGCATATTCCAATTCTGCGAATACGGACTATTGCAGTCCCAGGCTCTAATGCAGGTTCCTCCTGCTCAACTAACCGCAATTCATCAATTTGTTCACAAACAATTGCTTTCACCCCGCAGCACCCCCTTACACCATCGTATTCACATTATATTCCGCTCTACCTCTTATCCAAGACCGATTATGGATGGGCTCCAAAATAGCTAATACCTCTCCCAGCAGCTGTTCGTCAAGCGATTCATTCGCCCACTCGATATTTTTGCGTATGTTGTCTGGATTAGCAGTACTTACGAGCGTCGTGGGGATACGTTCATTCGACGTCGAATACTGTACCGCTAGCTTCGTAATATCTGCCCCTTTTGCAGCGCAATGTTCAGCAGCCTTCTTGCAAAGCTCTTGAATAGGAGCACCGACAGGATGCCAATCGGCAGCAGGACGGGTACTCAGCAAGCCCATCGATAATGGCGAAGCACTAACAAGTCCAACCTGCTTCTCCTCCAAAAGCGGCAAAGCGTCGAGTAGCGAAGTATCATTTAATGAGTAATGGCAGTATGACAGCATAGCATCAAGCTCCCGATAAGCGAGCGACTTTTCAAACACAGCCAGCGGTAATCCCGATACGCCAGAAAACCGGATTTTACCTTGCTGCTTCAGCTTATCCAATGCCGGAAATGCACCTTCTGCAACCTGCTCAAAAGGAACAAACTCAATATCATGCAAAAATAATATATCTATATAGTCCGTCTGCAAACGCTGCAAGCTTTCATCCACACTGCTTATAATTCGCTTTTCCGAAAAGTCAAAGCTATCCGATCCATAACGGCCAGCCTTCGTTGATAGAATAAACTTATCTCTAGGCAGCTCTGCAATTGCTTTACCGAGCACCTTCTCCGCCTTAGTTAAGCCATAGTACGGCGATACATCAATCAAATTAATACCCATATCTACAGCTGTATGCACGGTACGAACACTTTCCGCTTCATCTGTTTCCCGGAATACCGATCCGAGTGACGATGCACCAAAGCTAAGTACAGACACTTCCAGCCCTGTTTTCCCGAGCTTCCGATACTTCATCCAACATCACTCCACATCCCATACAATAGCTATCTTCATAAAATAACGCCGTCTTTAAAAATAGCAATTTCCTTAAAGCCGTTTCGTTCATTCTTGGTTTGCGATTCCCCGGATGCTAGGCTAATTAGCTGCTCCCATAGCTCATCCGTCAGCATCTCCATACTTTTGTCCTCAAGAAGCTGACCTGYGTTGAAATCGATCCAGTTTTTCTTCCGGCCGGCAAGCTCACTATTTGTAGCGATTTTAACGGTTGGCACCGGACCGCCGAATGGTGTCCCTCTGCCTGTTGTAAACAGAACAATATGCGCTCCGCCCGCGGACAATGCAGTTACCGATACGAGATCATTGCCTGGCGCTTCCAGCAAATTGAGCCCGCTATTCGTAATCCGCTCACCGTAAGCCACAACATCCTGTAMAATCGCATGCCCACCCTTCTGAGTGCAGCCAAGAGACTTTTCCTCCAGCGTGCTTATTCCGCCTGCCTTGTTACCTGGAGATGGGTTTTCATAAATTTCTTGATCATGCCTTATAAAATACTGCTTAAAATCATTGACTAAATGAACGATTTTATGAAAAACCTGCTCGTCCGCGGCACGGTTCATCAATATCGTCTCGGCGCCAAACATCTCCGGCACTTCCGTTAGAATCGCCGTTCCTCCTGATGCAATCAGACGATCAGACACCGCTCCGACAAGCGGATTAGCAGTAATGCCCGATAATCCATCCGAGCCTCCGCACTTCAGACCAAGCTTCAGCTTCGAGACGGGTACCGGCTCACGCTTATAACTCTCTGCATATCTGACTAGCTCTTCGATTAACTCTAGAGCATCCTCAATTTCGTCCTCTGCTTCTTGCGACTTCAAGAACTTAATTCGATCCGGACTATGCTCGCCAATTGCTTGCTTGAACGAATCAATTTGATTATTTTCACAGCCGAGACCGACCACAAGCACGCCGGCTGCATTTGGATGATTCGCCAGTGATGCGAGCAGCTTTTGTGTATGAACCAGATCATCACCTAGCTGCGAGCAGCCGAATGGATGAGCGAAATGAAACACACCATCAATTCGTCCCTCGTAAAGCGTATTTGCTCTTTTTGCTATCAGCTCACAGGTCTTATTAATGCAGCCAACCGTATTAATAATCCAAATTTCATTACGTATGCCGACTTCGCCATTTTCGCGAATGAAGCCTTGAAATGTACGCCCCACATCAGCTGATGCTGATGCTTTGCTCTCCTTTACATGAGCCTGAGGCTCGTACGAGTAATCCAGAATACCTTTCAAGCCAGTACCCATATTATGCGTGTGTACCCAAGTGCCTGGCTCGAGATCTTCCTTCGCTTTACCGATCGAGTAGCCAAACTTCAGCACGTCATCACCCTTGTGAACAGCTCGGGTTACTATTTTATGACCCTTCTCCACATCGTCCAGCAGCTCCAACGTATGTGACCCACCACTGCCGTCCAGCAACAGCTTATCTCCTTTGGCAAAAGACTGAAGCGCAATAACGACATGGTCATCCTCATGTAGTCGAATCCAGCTATTCATTCGTTAATCACTCCATTTCTACTATATTTGAGCTTACTTTGGCGGCAAGCTCTGGCCATTCTGCTGCTATATCTAACCCCCAGATTTCTTCTAGGCTTAGCAGCTTCATCACGCTTTGTTCCGTCGACCAGCCCTGTTCATCCGACTTCAGCCACACGGCTGCAATTTTCTCCAGCATCGCAGCATCATCGCGAACGATATAGGAAGCTCCGCTAAGTGTTGCTCCTTCATACCCGCCGTTTACCTGTTTCACCTTGTAATACCTTAGTAAACCAGCAAATGCTAACGCCAACCCTGTCGGTACGGACTCGCCGCGTTCCCTATATGCAAGCAAAGATGGAAGCAGACGCACTTTAAACTTGCTCAAGCTGTTCATAGCGATGTTCGCCAACCGATGGCGAATAAACGGATTCAAGAAACGTTCATATACATCCGATGCATAGGCACGCAGTTCTTCAACCGAAATTGGTAGTACAGGTATGATTTCCTGCTCAACAGTATTCCGTACTAATTCTCCTAGCACCTGATGCTCCATCGCTTCGCGAACCTGCTCCATATCCTGGAGCAATCCAATCGGAGTCATTAACGTGTGAGCACCGTTCAGGATACGCACTTTCCTCAGTTGAAAAGGTCTCAGATCATCTACCCAATGCACATTGAGTCCCGCCTTCTGCAGAGGCAGCAGTTCTTCAAGCTGTGGATCCGCTTCAATCGCCCATAAATGATACGGCTCAGTTGTACTCAACATAGGGTCTGAGTAACCCCATTCATTAAACCATGCCTCCGCCTGTGCCTCATCCGGATAACCGGTTACGATTCGATCAACGAGCGAGTTTAGAAAACGGTTATGCTCCAAAACCCATTGCTTAAATGCTTCAGAATAACCCCAATCATCGCTGTATTTTAAAATACAGCTGCGAAGCTCATCGCCATTCCGCTCTAGCAGCTCACAGGGCAAACAAATTAAACCACGCTTCGGATCGCCATTAAAATAAGTAAATCTTCTATATAAAAGCTGGGTCAGCTTACCTGGAAATGACTGTATCGGCTGACCCTCTATAAGTTCTTCAGGACGATAGACAAGACCCGCTTCCGTTGTATTCGAGACGACAATCTGCAGTTCACTATTTTCAGCTAATGCTAAATAGTCATCCCAATTGGAATAAGGATCAAAAACCTTGCTGAATACGGAAATCACTTCTTTACGCTGCACGCTCTCACCATTTTCCAAGCCTCGAATGACCAATGTGTATAAGCCATCTTGTTTAGCCAGTGCTTCAATCTTCGGTTTTCCGCCTGGTCTAGGCTGTATAACTGCGATACTGCCTTTATATAGTCCTTGTTTCTTAGACTCGTAAATCATCCAGTCGAAAAAACCACGTAAAAAGTTACCCTCGCCTATTTGCAGCACAGTTATCGGACCGCTGACCGTCTCTTCAAAGCTCAGAAGCTGCTCTTCATTTAAGTGACTTCGATTCAGGGTTGTCATCGTTTATAAAACTCCTTCGCATTTAGTCCGAATAACCGCTGCTGCTGAGCTTCCGTCCATGATGCTGGAATCGCCGCTTGCAAAACATCAATAACCTCATCATAGGTCGCCGCAAGCAAACACACTGGCCAGTCACTTCCAAACATCACTCGATCAGCACCAAACACTTCAATTACATGAGCAATGTAGGCTGTAAAGTCAGAAGGCTTCCAATTGCTATGATCAGCTTCAGTCACCATACCCGATAGCTTGCAATAAATGTTCGGATGCGAAGCGATTTGCCTCATTTGGCTTTGCCACGGCTCCATTACTCCATCACGAATTCTCGGCTTTGCAATATGATCAATTACAGCACGCAATCCAGGAACGCGCTCCAGAAGTCGGACAACCGGTTCGAGCTGATGCGATACAACGAGCAAATCAATCGGTACATCTAATTCGGCAAAATAAGTGAGCGCTTCCACAAAGCTAGGCTCAAGCACCGCATTCGCATCCGTCATCTCCTGAATCATGACACGAAAGCCAACAAACTTCGGATGACGCGCGAACCGTTCATAATGACTGCGATATTCGGGATCAGCAAGATCAAGCCACGCTACCACACCAACAATTGTATCTTCCGTTTCACTTAACTCCAGTAAATAATCCGTTTCCTCTAGCGTAGCTGCCGCTTGTACGACGATCGTGCCCTCTATTTGATGTTTATTTAATTGCGGCTCCAAATGCTCTGGTAGAAAATCACGATTCAGCACCGGAATCTCCGGCGTTAACCAACCATAATCTCCCCGATCAATTTTCCAGTAATGCTGGTGTGCATCTAATCTCATTCGATTCGCCTCTTTTCTAATGTCTACTAGTCTTCTTCATTATAAAAAACAATTTCGAAGGTTTAAATGTTCAATTAGCTCTTATTTGTACTCTATTTTGATATTTGCTAAAATGAAGCTGAATAATACTGAAAGTGAGTTGGTTTGGATGAATCCGTACCGAAAAAAGTTCGATACAACAACCGCGTTTCCATTCGAGTATGTCTATCAAGATACAAAAAGCGCGCAAACAGAGCTTCCCGACCATATTCACGACTGGTATGAAATTGTATATATCTATAACGGAAGAGGAACTTTTTTTATTGATCAAACGATATATGACGCAGTTCCCGGCGATGTATTTATGATTCCTGGAAACACCATTCACCGTTCCTTTCCTGATCCGGACGACCCGAAAACATCAACAGCTTTATTTTTTAATGCTTCCTTTGTCCATAGCTCGCCGCTCGGCGATTCGTTCTCTTATTTACGCTGTTTTGAGCAAGCCAAGCGTCGGAAGGCATACAAACTATCTCCCGATACTTCCGATAAACAGCAAATCGTACAGTTAATTGACCGTATTCATGCCGAAAATAAAGATGAACAGCTGGGTTATCGTCAAGCTATACTGCTGCATGTACAGCATTTATTGCTGCTGTTAGGCCGCAGCATTTCAGCAACGAATGGCGACCAAGCAGAGTCAACTGCTCATCCCAGCTGGATGACGAACATTTTAACCTATATTGATGAGCATCTGGATAGCCCGCTCGGCTTATCCCAGCTTGCGAAGCGAGCATCCGTAACACCTGCTCACTTCTCACGTGTATTCAAAAAGCTGACAAGCCTAAACGTAACGGAATATGTAACGACAAAAAGAATTATCCGCGCCACTGAGCTGCTGCTTGAGTCAGACGTTAATATCGCCGACATTGCTGAGCGCTGCGGCTTTGAGAGTTTGCCCCATTTTCACCGCATGTTCAAGAAAATGACAGGCATGACACCCGCACACTACAAGAAGAACGAATAATTGATGGCCAGTAACAGCAGATATTATGAAAATCGCTTTTAAGGGCAAGCAATGTTTACGCACTTAATAAGAAGGAATGACAAAAAAAAAGCTGCCACTCGGCAGCTTTTACATTGAGATAATACTTAGATCAATTAGTTAGATCAATTAGTTAGATCAATTAGTTAGATCAATTACTTAAATCAAATATGCAAATTCCCTTTCATTACGCACCGAACAACCGCATGAGCAATATCCCTGCAAATGCGAGCGTAATTCCAGTCACTTCAACCTTAGTGAACTTATCCTTCACAACAAACCGCGTATACAGTAGAACAATTAATACGTTGAGTGCCGTAACTGCTGATACGAGGCCAGCCTTTCCAAGATCAAACGCTGTCACGATAAACATCATACCTACCGCATTCGTTGTACCAACTGCCAGCCCAACCAAAAAAGTGCGTTTGCCACTCCAGCCTACCGTTTCTTTAGCTGCTGCTGCAGTCTCAGATACAGAAAAAGCCGATACATGCACCGCGCCGCCTGTGGCTGCCACTTTATGAGGTAACCGTTCCTTTTGCTGACTCCGTTCTTTCTGCAAATCCTTCAGCCACCAGATTCCAAAACAGCTTGCACCCGTCACGAACATAAAGAACATGGTCGGAAACAGCTCCGCTTCCATCATCGTCGACCATTTACCTGACAAATCATTCGCCGCAAACAACACCAACGCGAGTAAGCCCCACTGGGCACCTTGGAGGTTACGCAGTGAAATATCGTTAGACAGACGAACCAGCAACACGCCACCTACGATTATAATAAATGCAATGAGCTGCATAGCGTGCAATTTTTCGCCCCATAGCCCAAATGCAACAATCACGACAATGACCGATGGTAGAGCTGTTAATATCGCAACAAGCGATGCTTTACCGACTGCAAAGCCTTTAAACATACTCGCATTAGCTCCAAAAGAAAACAAACCCATTTGGATACCGATTAGCGCAGCCATCGTCCAATTTGATGAAAAAGCAAACGCACATACTCCGTTTATAATAGCTCCCATAGTAAATGTGCCGCAGAGCAATAAATTCCGATTAAGCGGTTTTTGACTAGTCCAATGATATAAAATGCCCCGCAATCCAAAGCAAAGAGCTGCGAATACCGAATAAGTAAGCCACATGAGATGAGAAAGCCCCTTTCCATTTCAAAGCAGTGCTAGTGATAAGCACAATAGTTCTTATCATAACAAGCACAGCCAGTTTTGTCTCCATGGAAAGGTGATTTGTTTATGCCTTCTCACCATATCTTTTCCTCTCATCCCCCTTGCGAAACTCAAATTTGAGGCTTGCTAGTATAAGATGGCGCCGCGCTTCAACAGCTCTGCTTGGACAAGATCTGCCTTCAGCTCACCTGGAGCCAACGATTGCTTGGCAGATAAAGCAGCAGTAATGCCAGCCGCCTCTCCAAGCGCTATCGATACAGACATGACC
>NZ_JBFUHJ010000257.1:0-7697 GCF_056402455.1 Paenibacillus sp. P4_A7
CATCGAGTGCCCTAGCCTTGAGTTACGACGGTTATCATATACCTGAAGTGAACACTTGGTGGAAACGTCCAGAACATGAGCATCCTGAATGGTTCTTTGAACGTCAGCTTGACCGATGGAGAATAGCACAGGAGAAAATCAAAGATCATCGTTTTGTTGTAATTGATATTGATCTGTTTCAGCCTTTCTGGTACAACTGGGCTTATGGTTTTACTCTTTTTGGAGGACAGACCCTTGAATTTATCACGGAGTATTACCGTAAGCAATTACTTTCTCATAAGATCGGTTTTCCAGATAAATATTATCTTTTAAACATAAATGAAACTGAATTAAGAAAAAGGAAGGAAGGCGACACGCTTAGAAGACGTGGAGGATTTGAAATGAATCTACAGTTCATTGAACCTCAGAGACATTATTTTGAAGCGTTAAATTCATTTATTCCAGAATTAGTATGTTTCATTGAATCCGTTTCAGTAGAAGACAATATGAAGCAAATTGTCAAGACAATTCCGTCAGGTACTAAAGCACACACTTACTCTGCGGAGTTGTTAGACTTTATGACTAGTTGGCTTAGTGAAAATATGGCTTCAGATTTTTTGTAATATCAGATATTAAGGAGAAAAAAGAATGAAGATACGAAAGTTATTTGCAGATGAACAGCCGCCAATGGAATTACTTTTACTTGCAGACCCTTCCCAGAAACTTGTTGATGAATATGTCAAAAGAGGTCAATGCTATATTTATACATTGGATGATCAGATAATTGGTGTATATGTTTTACTACCAACAAKACCTGAAACGGTTGAAATAGTAAATATAGCAGTTGATGAAAACCACCAAGGCAAAGGGATAGGGAAACAGTTAGTGAATCATGCGATTCAAAAGGCTAAGCTGACGGGTTTTAAAACGATTGAAATCGGTACTGGAAATTCAAGTGTAGTTCAACTTGCTCTTTATCAGAAATGTGGGTTCAGAATAACAGGTGTTGATAGAGACTTTTTTATTAGACATTACACGGAAGAAATATTTGAGAATGGGTTACAAGTTATGGATATGATCCGTTTATCTCAAGATCTATAGTGGGATGAATAGTTCGGTATACAGCTTCGTGCTAAAATATGGATATATGAGAGAGAGGTAGATGGATTCAAATGGAGACCTATTCGCAAATCATGGGAATACCAGTACCTAAATTAACTATGGAAGATACTGTTGAGTTAATTGATCAAGTATTAACGAAAAAGAGTGAGGAACTGTTTCATGTTGTTACACTAAATCCGGAAATAACCATGTCATGTCAATATGATCAGCAGCTCCGTTCCATTGTTAACGAGGCTGGTCTACTAACGGCTGATGGTATGGGTATAGTTATGGTCTCCCGTTTGAAGGGAAATCCACTACCTGAGCGTGTAACTGGATGTGATCTTCTAATTAAATTATTAGAGACAGGTAACCGAAAAAAATGGTCATTCTACTTTCTGGGTGCAGATGAGTTGACGAGTAAAAAAGCAGTTGAAGTAATAAATCTGACATATCCAAATGTTAGAGTATTGGGTAGACATCATGGTTTTTTTGAGCAGGTGGAAGAGACTCGAATAGTAGATGAAATTGCGAATTTGAGTCCCGATGTTTTTATACTTGCAATTGGAGCTCCTAAAGCTGAATTCTGGATTCAAAAGTTCAAAGATAAGCTGAATGTTAGAGTAGCTATTGGTGTCGGCGGAAGTCTCGATATCATAGGTGGAACTGTAAAGAGAGCACCAGTTATATGGCGAAAATTGAATGTGGAATGGCTGTATCGATTGATAAAACAACCTTCTAGATGGCGAAGACAATTAATTTTACCACGTTTTGCGATAAAGGCATTGTTGTTTAAAGAAAATAGATGAATATAACATTTATCTAAGATTTTATATGAAGCTTGATTACTAGGAGGTTGACATAAACGAGTGAGTTCAGCGAAAGCTTTAGTCTTAAAACTTTTGATCAAACAAAAGTAGTAAATCTCATTCAAAAGGCTGGAATGACGGGGTATGTTTATGAGGAAACGAATGGTTGGGTTACCTTTACAGTTGAATATAGAGGGAAACATGTAGACGACATCATTAGTGAATTGAATCCTGGATTGTTAGTTTATTATGTCTATCTTGAAGACCATATGTGGATTTTTAAAATATATAATAAAAATGAGCTTGTGTTTGATTATGAAGCAGATTGGGCTGGAGAGGGACTTGTTATTGAGAAAAAACTATTCGATCTTGAAGTCTTAGAAGAATTGGTTATACAGCAAGGCAACTCCATTGATGATCTTGAGCAAATTTTCGACTTTAAGGATGAGGAAATAAACTATGAAAACCCACCAGCATATCTTATTGCTCAAAAACTTGGGTTAGCTAATTTTCTAGGGTTTCTTCTGATCATTTAAGTGGATTTGATGATAATCAATTAGAAGAGATGGGAATAGGATACGTTGAGTTAAATAAATAGAGTTAAATTCCGTTCCAAGAAGATAGGAGTGATGTTTGTGTCGAAGGAATTAGTTCAAGAATTGATTACTAAATTCGAGCAGTTTTCAGAAAAAGAACAAGACTTAATCTCAAAGGGTCTCAAAAATAACTTTGGCAAGCATCTATCGTTTTCTACAGATAAATTATCCCTAGTAGATGAAAAGGATTTATTGATAATTAAATCTATTATAGACGGTATGATTCTTACCTTACAGAACGTTCCTAATATCATAACTGAGTATGAGCGATTAAAAGACCTACAGTTGCCCTCAATAGTATCATTTGGTCAAATCAATAAATCTGAAGAGTAATTTACTTCTCAATTTGACTGGAGGTTTTAGTCTGTTAAAAAGAAAATACGGAGATCGATCGAATTGGAAACGTGTATTGGAGAGGGAATATGTTCAGTCGTTTCTTGAAACAGAAACCTTTGAAGGACATCTAACGCTACTAAAAATTGTAAAAGTTGAAGAACCGCTGTACGCTAAATATTTTGATAGAAATATATGCATCGCTGATGATGGATATTTATGGATGCAACAATTTCCTTCCGATAAGTACCATTCTGTAACAACAATGTTTAACACCGAGGGGGAAGTAGTCCAATGGTATATTGATATTTGTTACATGAATGGAGTTAGTACGGATAATGTGCCTTGGATGGATGATTTATTTTTGGATATTGTCGTTTTACCATCGGGCGAAGTGGTTCAAAAGGATGTCGACGAACTTGAGGACGCTTTATTCAGTAACATTATAAACAAGCATCAATATGATTTGGCTTGGAACGAATTCAATAGGATTAACGCAGCTTTAAAGGAAGATAATTTCAATTTGTTGAAGCTTTCAAAAGAACATAWAGATTTTTTGTTAGATAAGCTATGATCGTGTATCAAGAAGGAGGTATGTGATGCAGGCATTTGTTCGTAATGGGGATATACTTGGTGATTTATTTTTGGCTCAACCTGAAAGATCTAATGGAGTTGGAATTGTATGGTGTCCGGGCTTACCAAATACCTCTGTTGCAGAAGACATGGCTGTACCACTTTCTAATGCTGGGTTTAGCGTATTACAAGCGAGGTATCCAGGTAGTTGGCAGAGTTACGGGAAGTTTAGTCCTTCTAGTTCTCTTGAGGGTGTAAAGCTAGGATTGGAACTTCTGTCGGCCGGCAAAGCAAAAGACTTAATTACTGAAAGAGAGATACGCTGGTCAATTAATCGTCTTGTTTTGGTAGGAAATAGTTATGGTGGTGGAGTGGCCGCTTGTGCTCTTGCCATGTCAGACTTAGCAGATTCAGCAGTTTCATTTTGTCCAATGATTGATCCAATAAAACAAAATAGTGACCCAACACAACCTGAAGATGATTTAACTACACTCCATCCCTATCTGAAGAGATGTCATGAAAATGTTTTCCGAGGTTTGGATGAATGGGAATGGAATGAATATTTGGAGGGTAAGAGCATATTATACCCACCTTCATATATCGAAAAGCTACGCCATCGCAAGCTACTTCTCGTTCATGGTCAAGATGATAGAACAATTCGTTCCTATCATACAGAAGCGTTTTTTAAATCACTTAAAAGTAATGGGGCAACTCAATGTGAATTGTTGCTGGTTGATGGAGTGGGTCATGGAAAAGCCTTGCGCTCAATAGTTTGGGATCATTAGACGAACTGGCTGCTTAAAAACTAGAAAGGGGATTAATATATGTATAAAGCAATAATTGATAATGACTCATATCTATCGATTCTTGAAGTGAGACATTCTCAAGAACTTTACGATTTAATAAATAGGAGCCGCGAATCTATAAGACAATGGCTCGAGTTTCCTGATAAAACCATAGTCGTTGAAGATACAGAAGCATTCATTAGACGTTCTTTAAATAGGTTTTCGGATAGTAATGGATATTGGGCTGGCATATGGTATAAGGGTCAGATTGCAGGTTGCATAGGTTTTTTACATATAGATTGGAATAATAAACGAACAGAAATAGGTTACTGGCTAGGTTCTGAATTTGAGGGTATTGGACTCATGTCGAAAGCATGCGATGTATTCGTAAAACATGCTTTTAACGATTTGGATTTACGGAAAGTTGAAATCGGTGTTGCGACTAACAATATCAAAAGCCGGGCTATTCCAAAGCGTTTAGGGTTTACTGAGGAAGGCGTAATAAGGAGYTACGAAATTTTACATGGGCAATATCTCGACAGAGTCATTTATGGAGCCATTAAGGACGAATGGTTAGCTAAAACCGGTGTTGTCATGCAATAAATTTATGATTGGCAAGTTAACTGAAACTAGGAGGGGCAATATGAATGCTAATCTCTTACTCGATAAATATCTCGAGCAATATTTTCCTAACCTAGAGGTTGATAAACCTTTATTTTATAATGCCGACATAGGCTTACGATTTGAAATAGGAAACCCAAATCCGGAGGTTAGTGACGAAGTATACTGTGAACAGGTTAATTATCGTTCAACTAGATTGTTCAAAGAAACTCACTATGAAAATGATGATATATTTATAATGCTTTATTTTTATATCAATAGGAAATACACCAAAATAGCAAAAATAAATGCCTTTAGGCATTCTATGAAAAACACAAAGCTTCTCCGCAATCTTAGTTGTAAAACCGTTCCTATACTTGAAGATGATGATGAAGATAATGAAGGCTGGGAAAAATATCGTTATGTTTTACAATGTAAGGTTTCTGATATAAAAGTTATGAAGTTCTTATTTACCAATAGACCTATATTTATCATTAATACGTCCAGACACACCATTTTTCATTTTTACGATAGCCGGGGTTTAGATATAGTGGGTAGCACTATTGAAGCTTTGAAAGACTTATATATTACATATAACCATTGGATACTTGATTATGATAGAGAACAAATAGATCTTGTCTTTAACTCAAACGCAAAAGGAGACAACTATGTTAACGACACAACAACTGCTCGATATTGAACAACTCCAAAAAGAGTGTGAACAGCATGATCATATACATCTGAAACTTAACTGGGAAATGTTGAGAAAACGGGACTCAGACCAGCTTGATTTTCTTCATTATGAAAGTGGCGAGCTTGTAGTGTTTTTAGGTTTGTATGCTTTTGGTTCAACAGTCGAAGTATGCGGTATGGTGAAACCAGGCGAACGACGAAAGGGACATTTTCAACGATTATTCCAGCAAGGAATGGATGCAATCAAACAAAGAGGATATAAGAAAATCTTACTGAATGCACCTGCGCGATCAGATTCAGCAAAAGCTTTTTTGAATAATCAAGGTGCTGACTATGCATTCACAGAACATCAAATGAAGTGGCAGGAACGGTCTTTAGAAGAAGTTGATGGTATTTTTCTGCGACAAGCTACACATGATGATTTTGCTATGCGAGTGCGTTTATCGGTTACAGCGTTCGGTCTCAACGAAGAAAATTCACAAGCAATGGAAACTGAGCTCGACGAGGATAACGACAACGATATGTTCATGATAGTTGTCAACGAAGAAACGGTAGGGAAAATTCGTGTGTATCGAGAAGAGGAGCAAGCGTGGATATACGGATTTTGCATTTTACCAGAGCAGCAAGGCAAAGGAATTGGCAGAAAAGTGTTACGCAGAATCATCAAAGATGAAAGTTCCGCCGGGTATTCGGTACACTTAGAAGTCGAAACGAAAAATGAACATGCTTTAAGGTTATATGAATCAGTCGGGTTCAAAGTAGAACATGCGCAGGATTACTATACGTATCAACCTTAAACATTTCTTCATTTCAATTATCTCTGCAGATCGTTTTTCATCAGTTATGAGCTTGTTAATTAGATAGATGAGGTGGGTCATGTTTGAATTACAAAGTAATGAATTAAGTAAAGTGTTGCCGATGTTTACAGCTATTCAAAACAAAGCCGTTTTTGCTTACTCTGTAATTAAACAGAATCAAAGAGGAAGAGTATTCGTAAATAGTAGGGTTGATCCTACAGCCACTTTCCTTACTAGCTCCGGTGGATTTTATTGTGTTGCTGGGAATGCATCTGATCAGAAGTTTAATGATGCGGTTGCGAGCTTTCTAAACAATCCCGATAACCATATTGGATTTTATGCATTGGCTATATTTACAGATGATTGGGAGAGCGCACTACAGAACTATCAATTCGTTCATGCTAATAAAATAACACGTTCTTATTTCCGATTTAATGAGCAAAAGTTTATTGAGAAAAACAAAGATGTACCTATTATCCTTGATGAAGGATTGAATTATGAAGTATTAAACGAAGATATCTCGAATAGATATCGAGAGAATTTTTATACTTACTACAAGCTGGTTTGGGATTCAGATCAGCACTTTAATGAGCAGGGTGTCGGGCATTTTATTATAAAAGAAGATCATATTATCAGCGTTTGTTCATCCCCTTACGTTGGCAACGGCTTTGCTGAAATCGATATTATTACGGTTGAAGAATATAAACAAAAAGGGCTTGCAACGATAGTTGGCATTGGGTTTATTAATGACTGCCTAAGTAGTAAAAAACTAATACCAAACTGGTGTTGTCATTCAGATAATCATGTATCGGTCTATGTAGCCAATAAACTGGGGTTTGAACAGATTGCTGAACACCCCATGTATTGGTACAATCTGTAAAGGTATTGCGATAAACCTTATCGTATATTGTGGCAAGCTCTCCACATAATAACCTTGACATGAGATTTCATATTTCGTATTATTTACAATAACTTGAATATTCGGAAAAAAGCTATGAAGAGAAAGAGTACCATCGTGATGTCTTTATACAGAGAGCCCCGGTTGCTGAAAAAGGGTAAAGAATAACGTTGGGAATATGGTCTCAGAGCTGCGCATCGAAGCCACATATGGTTGTAGACTGCGCCGGAACCCGCACCCGTTAAAGTGCTAGGGTATAAACGCAAATGCGTCGTACCTGAAGAGGTCAGTGCCGTAAGGTATTGATAAAATTGGGTGGTACCGCGGTGAGCAACAGCTCTCGTCCCTTTGGGATGAGGGCTTTTTTTGTGTCCAAATAAAGGAGGAGTTTTAATGGCAAATATCTTTATTGGAGGAGCATGGCCATATGCGAACGGTTCTTTGCATTTGGGACGTTTGGCAAGTTTATTGCCAGGTGATGTGCTAGCACGTTATTTTCGTTCGAAGGGAGAAAAGGTGTTATATGTTTCGGG
>NZ_JBFUHJ010000258.1:0-7695 GCF_056402455.1 Paenibacillus sp. P4_A7
GGCTGAGAGTATCCGGCTACTTCCATGTTAAAGTTTTTTATGTACCATAGAGCAGATTCATACGGATTTGATACTGGGATGTAGATACATGCCAATCCCTTTAGAACAGGTCCATTTGTCTGAATACTCATTGTTACATTCCTCTTTCTACTTTAGATTGAATAGAGCTATTAAGCTATCAGGCAGTTTAATACAAATACTATAACAATTAATGGAATATATAGGAAATTTTAATTTATGAGTTATTGAACATAACTGCCCGTTAACTTAATGGCAAGTTATATTTTGTATATTGAAATGGACACAATTGGTGCTGATAATTCATCCCATTTTTCTTCGAGCCATTATTTGATATATGACATTTGTTTTATCATCTAGCCAGAACCATAAGTTATCTGACTTAACTACCCAGCAATCTTCCCTCATTTCAATCTTATACTGATTTTCCAGGCATACTTTTAATTGTTCCAAAGTCGATCCTAAATGAAAAATTCCTATGCGTTCTCCAGCTACAATTTCAAAATCCATATGACCAGTCCCTCTAAATTGATCATTTTTCAACACAAAAAAGCGATTCCATCATATCATATGTAGGAATTTCATGAGCAAAGAGATGTTATATTAACCTGCCCGTTAGTTGAGAAAACGACAGTCACTTCACCGGCTGCCGTTTCTTCGTGCATATTGAGCTATCGTTACCAGTTAGCTTAATCAATTATGAATCCAGTCTTAATTCATTGATAAGAAAATCGCATTGCTCTATTTTCATTACTCTCTTTTCTTTTGTATAATCCCAACCATTTTTTATTGCATATTTAATTAAGCTAGCACAAACACTCGGTTGACATAAGTTGGTGGACCAATTAACTTTCCAAGAAAACAATATTAAAAAATACGATGTTTTGGTTTTTGAAGGATATATTTTAAAACTTATTGACTCATTTGAAGGCGTTTGGTCAATTATGCAATGAAATAAGCACTCATCAATTACGATTTTCTTTATTTCCTTCGTGAAAAGCTTCATTGATTGCACTCCTTTTGTAGGACGATTTTCTTGATTAATAAATTCCACCTTTTCTTACGCAATCCTGCCCGTTAGTTGAGAAAACGACAGGCACTTCACCGGCTGCCGTTACTTCGTGCTTATTGAGCTATCGTTATCCGTTAGCTTAAGGCATAACCATAGTTTGCCATGGCGAACCTGACCGATATTTTTTTATCTTCCAATTTCCGTTCTTTTTCACAAGGATAAGGTTATCCTCATATTGTTTAACCTTATTTTTTTCGTCATCAACGAACAACTGAATGGTTACTTTTCTAACTCCAAATCCTCTCCATTCCGATTTCAATTGCTTATATTCTTTAATATTTCCATACCAATGACGATCGTTTATCAGGCTTTGGGCTATCATCCCCATCTTTGTTTCCGATGGTAATTTTTCAAAATCAGGATCTATCTGAAAATAGGTGTACATTGTTTGATAGTCTTCATTAATAAAATCGCCGTAAAATCGATTAACCAATGGAGTAAACTCTTCTTTATCTCTATTCATTTTCCAAAAATATCCCCAGAGTAACACTATAATAACAAAAAAAATTAAAATATACTTTTTCATTCCTATAAACTCTCCTCAATTCATGAATAAATTTATCAATCCACCAATAAGATGTTTTAAACTTATAAGTTGATAAAAGCATCTATTTCGTATGCTCCCAGTCAGCTATTGAGGTAATCTGTCCGTTAGCTTAATAACAAAAGGGAACAGCTGCCGTAGCAAACTGCCCCTTATTTGTTCAACTAAAGTGTCCCATTAGCGTAATGATGACCTGTCATCTATAATATGGTTCTACTTAATGGGAATAACAGCGAATTAAATTCATAAAGTACCCTCACTGCTCATAAAATTTTAGCTCATAATCTTGCTTGTGTAGAGCGTTAATGCCCACGTAAGTCAAGATCACTAAATGGATAGTTACTACTACCCCAAGTATACACAATATAATAGTTGTTTAGAGTTTCATCTGCATTCAATGCCTTAAAAGTCACGTCACCATGATCAATAAAATCAATATGATTACTCGCTTGCTTTTCAACTATGTAACTCCATTCATTCTCGCGATACTCTGAATAAAAATTATTTAATTCATCCAAATTAAGTTCCGATTTGATTAAAATAGCGCCAAAAAATTGCATTCCATTTCCATTTCCCACTAATTTTCTAGCCGATGATACAGCATCTACCATTTCAGTTTTGTCTGGCAAAGATAATCTTATTAAATCTTTTTTAATGGAATATGCAATATAATTATTTATAAATGGAATGGATACAACTGATAAAAAAAGCCCAACCACTGCAATTGTTAAAATAACTTTGAATGTTTTTTTCAAGTTATCACCTCTCACAAAATATAAAGAATCCCTACCGAACCACACAGATTCAATACACTTAGAAACTTCCTTTTATTAATTTAGACACGACACTATGAAGATATGGACGTTAGACTTTTGAGAATGTTTCAAATGACTGGAATATAATCCAATATAAATATTTCTATTCTCAACTATACTGCCCATTAGCGGAACAGGCTGCCAATCGTCGGCAGCCTGTTGTCGTTGCGCTATTGTTTCCCGTTAGCCATTCATGCATCTCTTCTGCTGCACCACAGAGCATGAAAGCTAATCCGTTCTTTCATGGTAGTTTAATAAGGGAAATTCATTTTTTCAAGTTGTCCTTTTAGTTCAACTAACTTGATCTTAATAAAAGGATCTATTTCTTCAGGTAATCGATCAAATTGAAAAAATTTGGCTTCAATTGCTTGGTTTTCATCAGGCATAAGATTCCCAACAAAGTCAGTACATAAATACCCTACTGCAACAGTATGATATTCATCACCACTTTCCTCGACACGATTGATTAGTTCTTTGCCTGAATAGACACCGAATAACCGTAATTTATTTAACCTAATCCCTAAATCTTTTTGTACATTTCGTTTAATACATTCCTCAACAGACTCATCTAACTGTAATATGCCTCCAGGTATGCTCCAGGTTCCACCTATGTATCGATTCAATAATATTTAACCTGAATGATTAAGGATTGCTACACTTGGTCGCATGATAATTAGTGGAGCATTTCCAATCATCTCTCGCATTTTTTCGCAATAATCCATAAGTACCTCCTAAGATAATTGATTTATAAATTTTGTCACATTGCTTAAACAACAACTACCTTGAGGGTTAATTACCTCACAACCACATCGATTTTCTTTGATATTTTCCCGTATATGATCGACTGGAGTAGGGGTAAGTCCTAATTCAACAGATTGGGTGATTTTTTCTTTTGTCCAATCAAAACAATAACAAACAGGAACATTCGAAGCAGCGTCTTTTTGGTATATTGGAACCTTTATATCTGATATGAAATAGATTTTTTTATCTGTATCAAAATACACTACTTCACAATTGTTTGTTGAACAAAAATAATGGGTTACATCTGCATCCAAAGACGATAATGTAGCTGGTTTTAACATGGACTTTAAAGTAAGTAGTTTTACTTTTTTTCCATTTGCCATACATGATGGACATTTTCCTGAATCGTTTATTTCAGAATCTTGAGCAGTCGTGCAACAATCACTCATAAGTTAACCCTCCTTCTCAATTGTCTTTATATATAGAAATTATACCATGCCTTATTGAACTAAACTGCCCGTTAGCTTAATGAAATGAGCAAACTACTGTAGCCTGCTCAACAATGTTAGTTACTCAACTAACGTTCTCCGTTAGCACAATAACTCACGCTATTCACTGAAGAATCTTCACATCCTTTATGGGCATCTGCACAATCATATAGTTATTAACCTACATACTGTAAACACAGGTTATTTGACTTTACGAATAGGGGATGTTTCTTTGTTAGCCTCTACTAATGTCGAAATATAAAGCTCGCTTTATGCATTTTCTTTATAAAGAAATGGAGGTATTGTATGACAAATTTTTATTCTTTTCACGGGACTGTCACTATGATTAGTGATTTTTTTACAGGTCAAAATGGTAAAGGGGAAGGCTGTTATAAATTAATATCTGTAGAAAACGGATTGGGAGCATTAGTAAATTTCGTGGTGTCACCCACAACTTACTTTGTAGACCATGTAATGGTGGTAGTAGGAGATCACGTGACTGGATATTATGACGGAAATGCACCTGCTCTTCTTATTTACCCTCCACAATATCAAGCACTTGTCATGGTAAAAGATAGCCCATATCAGAATGTAAAAGTAGATTATTTTAATAGTGAGTTGGAGAGTAGTGATGGACGATTACGATTAAATATTTCTCCATATACTCAAAAAGTATTAACAAATGGGCAACTCTTTTCAAGAACCCCTGCGAACCGAGATCTAATAGTTATTTACGGACCTGCCACAAAAAGTATCCCCGCCCAAACCACACCCTATAGAATTATAGTTTTGTGTTAGGGGTTATTATAGAGAATTCCTGTTTAGAATATTAATTGGTATATAAAAACACAAAAGACTCGTMCATTTCGGCGAGTTTTTTAATTATATTTTGTTCTTAGACCAAAAACTTCTTCTTCAGCTTAATGCACCCGTTATCCATCATTGCAGCTAAGCTGTCCACTACAGAGGATGGAATAATATGTGCAATTCCTTAGTTCAACTAAACTGCTGCCCTTAGTTGAGAAAAGACTGCCGAGATGCTGGCAGCCTTGAAGGTGATTATTGAGCAAACGTTACTCATTAGTTGAATGACCTGAACCTGATCCGCTTATCCACGGTTCACTTTGGATAAAACTTCTCCTTTATTGGGAAGTGACAGCAACTGCATCAACTTAAATATTAAAACCAATATCACTTCGAATTATTGTTCTTACTGGATATGGAGATTGGAAGTATTCTGTATAAATCTCTTCAAAGAGTTGGGGGGTTAAATAAGTAAAGTTAAGAATAACTGTAATTTTTACTACGTCATTTAAATCTAATCCTACTTCTGCTAGAACACTTCGTACATTTTCAAATGTTTGCCTAACTTGTTCTTCTGCGGAACACTCAAGAGTATTAGATCCTTGTCCAGCAACATATACAGTATCCTTCACTTTAACTGCCTGGGAGTAAGCTTAACCTAACGAATTTTCCATGCCGAAGTATTCCTTCACTTTTATTCACCCCTAAAATTTATGACTACGTAAAATATAATACCATATTCTAGGGATAATTCGGTTCAACTATTCTGCCCGTTAACATTCCTGTAGGTGTTAGTAGATTCGGTTTGCAGAAAAACGAACGCCCCGCTAGGATGAGTATGTACTGGGTTGCAGCCCTCAGAACTCACCTTAGGAGGCGTTAACATGAAGTCTAGATTAATTAAAGCTCAAAATCAACGTGTAGAACGTATTTCTACTTCCACCCTTGTCATAGGCATCGACATTGCCAAGGAGAAACATGCTGCTCAAGCTATTAACTTTCGAGGTATTGTCCTCACCAATCGCCCAATTATGTTTTCGAACGACCATGCGGGCTTTGAGCATTTAATAAGCAGCATTCGTAAATTACAGAAAATGCACAACTTGAATGACGTCGTTGTGGGAATGGAAAGTACCGGTCACTACTGGTTCAATATCGCCAATTGGTTAATGAAACAAGGTGTTTCAGTTGTCCTTGTCAATCCAATGACGACCAAACGCAATAAGGAAAACAGAGACAACTCCCCCTCAAAAAATGACCCAAAGGACGCTTTGGTCATTGCCGATGCAGTGAGTCGCGGGTTCTACACGCCCTTCTCTCCAAAGGAAGAAGACTTCCGCCGCTTACGGGTTATTGTCACAAACAGAGAGCATTGGGTTGTTAAATCCGGACGGATTAAGAACAGAATCCACCGCTGGCTGGATATCCGTTTTCCAGAATACAGGCAAGCGTTCGAAGATATTTTTAGTCCTCGTTCAATAGCCACTTTGCGTCGTTTTCCAGCCCCATCTGACGTATTGCAGTTAACTCCGGAGCAGATGGTGCAAACCTGGGGAGTGTACATGGCTAGACCTGGCGGTGTGCGAGGCAGGAACAAGGCGCTAGAGCTCCAAACACTCGCTAGACATAGCGTTGGAGACACTACTGCCCTTGAAGAAGATAAATGGGAACTTAGGCACCTCATCGAAGAATATGAACGAATCTGCCACATCATTGATGAAGCGGACGAGATCATTGAAAAGCTATTGCCCGAAATCCCCTGTTCTGATCTCGTTCGATCCATCGGTGTTTCCGTTCCTGCAACGGCTGCCATATTCGCATTTGGCGGGGACTTACGTAAGCTGTCTCACGGGAATCAGTTATTGCGAAAGGCTGGATTAAACTTAGCGGAACGTAGTTCTGGTAAGTATAAGGGGCACATTAAGCTAACCAAACGAGGAAACTCATTACTACGGAAGCACTTGTACTTCTCGGTGTTTCACCTCTTATCTCACAATCGTGCATTCCAAGCCCTGCATGCACACAATATTGAAGTAAAACGAATGACAAAAATGCAATCCATGATGAAATTGATTGGGAAATTGGCTCGAATGCTTGTAGCTATGGCAAGAGAAAGACAAACTTTCTCCGCGGATAAGGCTCAACCGCCATTAGCAGCTTAACAACTAAATTCGCAACCAGACACGTAGATTAGCTCGTTCGCAGGATTTCACAAAGAAAGCACGGAGTACCGAGATTTTTAGGCTTTAGGGCATAGACCCGTTCCGTTAACGTTGATCGGACTCCACACCTTGGATAGATAGGACGAAGGAATGTAAGGGCGTAGACCCGTCGAGATTTGGGAGAGTGAATCCCAAGGATCTTGTGGAGAGAGACGTGCAGTAAATCTTTATATGGAAGATGTTGTAATTAGACCAGCACCTTCTATTCCCGCATGCCCYCAAACGGAACTGCTTAGCCCATGTTATGATATCATTTAAACTCCTATTTAAACATGCATGTGAAATCCTGTGAATTAGAGAGCATTCGTGAGAAAAACCTTATTCTCTGAGGGAGCGTAATGACTACTTACAAATGAAGTTGTTGCAAGTAAATGTAAAATATACCCAACAGAATAAGTGGGAATCACGACACTATAGATGATCGTGCTGACTGCTCCCTAAGGTCGCTGGACCGTGATCTACTCAACGAACTTTGGAGTGCCATGTACCACTAACATATTTCCGCTGGGATCAAAGAAATCAAAATCCATTCCCAGGATCTCTCCTTCGATTACCCCTCCATTTTCTCTGATCTCGCCAATCTGGACCCCTTTACTCTGCAAATCGGATAGTAGCTTTCGAATATCTACTGCTTCAAAACCTATAACGACAGACATCATTCCCTGATGCGATTCCGTTTCACACAAAAAAATGGACGGGCCTGAAGGAAGCGCAAGAATAGTCATTTTATTATCCGGTCGTTTCCAATGTACCTCGAATCCCAGATTAACCAAGTACCATTCGGTAGATTCCTCAAGATTTTTAACTGGAACTTGGAGATATGAAACGCTTTCGAGAATCGTTTCTACCAATTTACTTCATGCCTTTCTATGATTGGATTTGATACTAATGATRCTATCAACGATCGCTCTTTAACTATCGGTTCACTCAAAAGTAGAATTTTTTATGCTATACCGCTCATTAGCTTAATGAAAATTCTTCTTAATCACTC
>NZ_JBFUHJ010000259.1:0-7685 GCF_056402455.1 Paenibacillus sp. P4_A7
ATTCCTCCTCTATTCCCTGCGCACCAAACATATGTATCCTACAACACGCCAAAAGCACAATATGTTGTGTGGTAAAATCATTATACTACACTACATATAGATAAACACATTCAAATTTGTCTAAATTGTTTAGACTGATCCGCTTACATGCCTTCTCTCACGATTATGCTTGTCCATACTCTATTTTAGAAGGCTTCTTATTAATCTCTTATGAAAAGGCAATACTACATACAACTTATCCCTTATATCGCAGAAGGAGCTGATCTTAATGTCATTTAATACTACACCACAAGCTGCTTCAGCTGAGACAAGTTCAGCGATAGCAAGCCGCAAGCTGCATCCGCTTGTTGATTTACAGTATGATCGCACATGGTTTGAAGAGCTGCAAAACCGTACAACTCGAGGAGGCGCTTGGGACGATTGGACCTTGTTTCAGCTCGCAATGGAAGCGGAACAGTCGAAACGAATTGAAAGCTTTGATCAGTTGCAATGCTTACGAACACTTCCAGCATTCGAGCCGATGCCACATCAAATTAGTACAGCGCKTAAAGTCGTACACGAAATGGGTGGTCGTGCTATTTTGGCAGACGAAGTTGGTCTGGGCAAGACAATAGAAGCTGGGCTTATCTTAAAAGAGTATATGGTTCGCGGTTTAGCCAAGCGCGTATTAATTCTCGTGCCTGCATCGCTAGTGCTTCAATGGGTACGAGAGCTGAATCAGAAATTTGGAATATCCGCAGTTGCTCAGAAAAAAGCACACACTTGGGGATATGATGTCGTCGTCGCCTCAATAGATACAGCCAAGCGCGATCCGCATCGTGAGCTCGTTCTCGGCATTGATTATGATCTAATCATTATCGATGAGGCGCATAAGCTCAAAAATAAAAAAACAACGAATTACCAGTTTGCTAATATTTTGCGCAAAAAGTATTGTCTTTTACTCACAGCAACGCCCATTCAAAATGATATGGATGAGCTATTCAATCTCATTACGCTTTTAAAACCTGGCCAGCTGGGTGGACAAAGTGACTTTGCCGCTAACTTTGTCGTCGATAAACGTGTACCTAAAAATGAAGAACAGCTGCATGAAGCATTATCGGGCGTAATGATTCGCAATCGCCGAGGTGATGGTGGCATTCACTTCACGAAGCGTATTGTGAAGAACATCCCGCTCAATCTTTCCGAGGAAGAAAAGGCACTATATGACGCYGTCACTGGCTTTGTGAAAGAGCGATATGACGAGAGTGGCGGAGACTTAACTAGTATGCTCTCACTTGTCACACTTCAGCGCGAAGTTTGTAGCAGCCGTGATGCCGTGTTCTTAACTCTAGTCAATCTTTTCAAGAAAACATCTGAGGATTCACCGATGCGTCCGAAAATTTGGGAGCTTGTCGAGAAGATTCGCAGCATTAAAGCAAATACGAAAGCAGAGAAAGCAATGGAGCTTGTCAAGGAAATGAATGACAAGGTCATTATTTTCACTGAGTATCGAGCAACGCAAGAGTATTTGCTGCAGTTTTTCCGTGCGCAGAATATGATTGCTGTTCCCTACCGCGGCGGAATGAACCGTGGTAAAAAGGATTGGATGATGGACTTATTTCGCGGTCGAGCTCAAATCCTTATTGCAACGGAGGCCGGAGGCGAAGGCATAAACCTACAATTTTGCCACCACATGATCAACTTTGATTTGCCATGGAATCCAATGCGGGTGGAGCAGCGAATTGGACGTGTTCACAGACTAGGTCAAACGGAAGATGTGAAAATATACAATTTATGTACAATCGGTACGATTGAAGAGCATATCGTCGGTTTGCTGCATGAAAAAATCAATTTGTTCGAACTTGTCATTGGTGAGCTCGATCATATTTTGGAACGCTTTGAGAAAAGTGATGGTTCGATAGAAAAGAAACTTGCTCGTCTGCTGTTGGAAGCAAGTAACGATAACGAGTTGAAGCAAAAAATTAATCACTTGGGATCCTCACTCAGCCGTATACGTGACGAAGTTAAAACCAGTGATGTTATGGCAGAAGCAGCTCCAAATCTCATTGTTAATTTTGATTCGCTTGGACAAACGGTGGAGGTGAGGCCATGAACGAGAAACAGGTGCATAAGTTTGTAAATCGTTTTTTGGAAGCTACTGAATGCTCTATTCTGGAGAAATCACCTTCGCATTTCACTGTTAAGTTATCCCCCTACGCCGATCGGGAACTAACAAATCGCCCTTACTATTGGAGCTTTGTAGATCGGTTAGGTTCAGAACCAGAAACGATGACCTTCTTATTTGTTACGGACAAACAAAAATATGATGCGGACATTGAACTAGAGACAGTAAAGAAAGCTGAGACTGTCGTTACAGAAGCTGATGCTGCAGTAAATGCTGCGCTCGGACGTTCATTAGGATTTGTCCACGGAAGCTTAGCCGCACCTGCACGTGTGAATCGTGAAGACTTATTTTTCGGAGCGCGCAGGCTCGATCAGCTGTTTGATGCCGCTAAGGCAAAGGGCAGTTACGTCAATTTGTTCCAAGAGCCAGATAAGCGGAGTAATACGCCTTACAGCTCTACTCCCTATACGGCTTGGCTTGGTGTTAACTTGCGAGTCGAGTTTGCGTGCGATCAGAAGCGTGAGGAAATTCATAGCTTTGGAGTATCACTGGCAACCGGTCAATGTGTTGAACAATTTTATGACCGTTTGTTAACTCACAAGCTGACTCCACGTCTTCCCTCTAATATTCATATTACGAAAAATGGCATCTCTTACAATAAAGCTCTCGGAATTGTGGAGCAAGCACTAGAGCGCAAGCTGCGAGCTTATGATTACAGCTGGGCCGAATCGGCCTCCACTAGACTTGAGGATGAACTTGATCGAGTCAAGTCGTATTATGAACCGTTGGTTGATCATGCGACAGAGGAAACAAAGCCCGTCATTCAAGAGCAATTCACACAGCGACAAGCTGAGATACGCTGGCAGTATGAGCCTAGAGTGACCTCATCCGCCATAAATTGCGGCATCTTTCATTTGGAAGGCATCGACTGACAAGCATTAGACGTTATCTGTTGCCATACGTCAAAAAACGGCGGTCTAATGACCGCCGTTACGCGACAGGTTGTAACAGCCTTCTTAAAGCTTGTCCAATACAATGGAACAGAGGTGATCGAACATGCGAAAACAATTATTGAGAGTCATAGCAGCTTGTCTACTGAGCACTGTTTTACTTTATTCCGGAGGAATTAAGATGCAGCCTACCACTGCGGCTGCAACAAATATGGAGAAGGCTAATCAGTCGGTTCAGCAGTTGGCTGAGCGTTGGGTTAAAGAGCTTGCTGCAGAGCCCCAATTTGTGAAATGGAAGCAAGCAAAGCTGAGCATCACTCCGCTCGGTCCTGGTACACATAGCTGGCTTGTCCTTGTTAATCAGAAAGAGCAAATTGTTGGATATATGGTCATTAACGCTCTTGATCAAGGTGGGTATCAGCTTGGTGAGTACGGTATAGGGAGCGATTCGCCCTTCAAAACACAAACAATGCAGCGATCCATCAAGCAGCTTGAACTGCTTCAACCTGCTAATCAAATAGAAGCTATTTATATTAACCCCCTGCTCGCTGCTTGGAAAGTGACAACAAATCAAGAAATATATTTTACTGATGCAATAACTGGTGAACAACTGCCTGATGAGGCAAAAGGTTCGATCGATGCAAGCAAAATGCCGCTGAGCACAAACACATTAAAGCAATTCCCAGCTAAGTCGAAACTTTCAAAAAATGTTACATTAGCCTCCTTTGATCCTTATGGAAAAATGCCCTGGTTAACTAAAGAACCACTTCAGATAAATGCCAAAACTAATTCCTCGTTGTTAATTAAAATGAACAGCAAAGAACAGCTCCGCTATACAGCTGAACTGTTCGATGGACAAATGCTGTATGTGTGGTCCGTTGCAGGGTACCACAAATGGGACAATGGCTTTATTTATATCGCTCTAGAAAATAATGAAGACGGATCCGATCGCAGATATTTACCAATTAATCTTTTAGTGGATAATGGTGAATTTTACCGATGACGCTCTGTTCGACCACGCCACCAAAGTATGACACTTATTGGACCCCAGCCAAACCAACGCGTCAACCATGGCTCTCTACTTGCTCTGGCTGACGTTTTTATTTGCTTACGTTCATCCCGCGGTGTTTCAATATACGTGATAAATCGCTCTGTTACATATTTAACATATTCATCGCCTTTTGCCATTTGCAACACCCTCCATGCTTAATAAGATGTTATAAGGTTGCCCCGCTTTACCCGAATCTAAACATGCATGAGTTTCCCTCAAAACAGCCACGCTAATGGTACACCTAAGTGTTTGGAGGAATATTTGTTATGCTGCGAAAAATCCTATTGGCTTTAAACTGTTTGCTGCTTGCCGCATTCGCCAATATTACAACGGCCTCAGCTGCGGAATGGCCGCTTCTGCCGGTTGCTTCCGATGACTGGGCATTGCCATCTACAACAGTTATTATTGACGTTGGACATGGCGGCATCGATGGCGGAGCTTCATCTGGTGATTTACTGGAGAAGGATATTAATTTAGCTATCGCTAAAAAGTTATATCTCTTATTGCGAAGCCAAGGTATTCCAGCGGTGATGAATCGTACAAGTGATTATGCCTTAAGTGAGGATAACCGCTGGCATAATAGTCGTTCCAGACATTTGAAGGATTTGTCACATCGACGTCAATTAACAGAAGAAATTGAAAGCGAGCTGCTCGTAAGTCTACATGTTAATTCAGCCAAAAACAGATCAAAAAGCGGGCCACTCGTTCTGCATCAGCTCCAAGGAGAAAGTGCCTTGCTTGCCTTTTGTATACAAGATGCGCTTAACAGACAGCAAAATACAGCTTTCCTCCCAAGAGAAGGAAAGCCGTTTTATTTACTGAAACGCGTTCATCAGCCAGCTGTTATTGTCGAGATGGGTTTTATAAGCAGTGAAGCAGATCGAGCCATGCTAACAGATTCTCGCAAGCAACTGGATATCGCAAGTGCAATTGCCTCAGGAATTCGGCAGTATAAATGGATCACTCACTGATGGACGAATAAGCTCTGATAATTTTACGAATTGTACGTTCGGCTGCAGCGCAGGTATCGATTGCTTTAGGACAGATGCTGTCTTGTCTCCATACACGCCTACATGTCCAATTGTGATGCAGCTGACGTGTGATTCTAAATGCTTGCGAAGTACATCAATTTGTTTAGTAATATGTTGAATCGTGTGAATATCATCTAGAAAAACATCATTCGATACAATTGGAACATCCAGCTCTGCCGCAATTTTTGGTACAACCGTCCAGTAAGAGGTACGGCTATCTAGGAAAAATAAGCCATTCTCCTTGCAAACACGAAGAATTATTCGCATCATTCGTTCGTCTGAAGTTACCTTAGACCCCATATGGTTGTTCATACCGATAGCATGTGGAACATCACGTATAGCTTCTTCTAAACGTTGGCGTACTTCCGCATCTGTTAAATCAACCGTCAACGCACCTGGTCCAAGCCATTTCTTCGAGCCCTTATTTGGCTCCATCGGCATATGAATAATGACATCATGACCGAGACGGTGAGCCTCTTCAGCATCCTGCTTCGTTGTCGGCATAAAAGGCATAATCGCTGCTGTAAACTTGACTGGCAGCTTCATCATTTCATCCGTGCCTTTCATGTCATTGCCAAAATCATCGATTACAATCGCTAAGGTGCGCTTTTGTTGCTGTTGATCAGGCGCTGAGATTATTTCAGCGGATGTTGAATCTACAGTTTCTACAGCTACGCGTGCTTCCGCTACTCCGCTTCCCAAACATAAGGTCATAGTTAAGCACATTGTAGAGGCCAACCGGATGAATGACCTAGCTTTAAATTGCGACGACTTGTTCACGCAGTTTTTATTAGTTGTATCGTGTTGCTCACACATCATTACTCCACCTCTTTCTATCCTTTATCATTTGTGAAATTGAGGTAAAATATGCTCAATATCTCTATTCCCTCCTTTCACACAAAAAAGCACACCTCCAACTGTTTTTAGAAACAGATGGATAGTGTGCCGCTTATGTGTTATAAAGTTCCTACTAGATCACTAGATTAAACACGTTGAGGACTCATGTATAGGTTAAGATAATTTTAGAGGCTTCCTTGTTCTTTACTAATTCAAACGCTTTGTCCCACTCGGATAATTTCATCTTATGGGTAATTAAACTTTTCAAATCAAGTTTACCAACCTCAAGTAGCTTCAAACAATTTTTCCAGGAAACATAGTCATAACCAAAATGCCCTTTAACGGTAATGCCCTTGTTCAGAAGGGGATCAAGGGAAAAATCAGGTGTGTGATGATCAAACCCTATTCTATTTATACTACCACCTGGCCGTACAATCTCCATCCCTTCCTTCAGTACGGAATTGGGACCCGCGCAATCCACAACCAAAGCTACAAGCTCTCCCTTCGTAATCTCCTTCACTTTCTCTACAACATCTAGCTGATCGTAGCAAATGATATGGGTAGCGCCGAGTTTCAATGCAATGTCAAACCTATTATTGTTACGTGATGAAGCAACAGCAATGATATTAGCTGCTCCCGCCAATCGAGCGATCTGAATAGCAAACAACCCAAGAGGACCTACCCCATATACAACAATATCTTCGCCAGGCAGAAATTGCGACTCTTGAACAACAGCCTTATAAGCGTTGCATACAGGATCTAGAATCGCGGCCTCCTCAAAAGATACTTGTTCAGGAATAGGGAATAAACAATTGGGATTTTTCTGTAAAATATCGCCGCTAATTTTCACAAATTGGGTAAATCCTCCGTCCATGCCATAACCGAGTCCTCGACGTTCTGGACAGATTAAATAATCTGCCGTTGAACAGGCGTAGCATTTACCACAAACATACCCGGTATTATCTGAAACGACTCGATCTCCTACTTTCCAAGCTGAAACCTTACGACCAACTTTAGATACAACTCCAGAAAATTCATGTCCCAAAATAACTGGGGGATTGAGATGTTCAGGGTGTTCACCATTATCGTAAGCGATATCTGATCCACATACACCAGCTGCTTTTACCTCGATGAGTAAATCATGATCCCCGATTTCAGGAATAGGAACATCGCGTAGTTCCGTTTCACCTTTCCCATATCCAAACTTCACCAATGCCTGCATCCTAATTACCTCCCTATGCCGACTCTATCGATTGACCATTGGGATAAACGATCGTTTTAACACTGGTGCTTTTGTTTGTCGACGCATTTGACATCGCTTCCTGTGTGTCTTCTAGGTTGTATCTATTAGTAATCATTGCATTCACATCGGCTACGCCTGAAGATAAAAATGTAATCCCTTGAGGATACGTATTGGCATAACGAAATACTCCATATATATCGATTTCATTATCGGCTATAAAGGGAACATTGAGAGCGATCTCATCCTGTGGAGGTAGACCAATGATGGATAGCTTGCCCCCTCGCCGTAACACGGCTAATCCATTTTGTAATGCTTTGGGATTTCCGGCGGTCTCGAATACCACATCGACCCCTAAGCCACCTGTCAACACTTTGATTTTCTTAACGGGATCTTCCTCACGAACATTAATCGCATGCGTAGCGCCCAGTTTGACAGCCGCATCCAATCGTATCGGTTCTAGATCTGCTAC
>NZ_JBFUHJ010000260.1:0-7668 GCF_056402455.1 Paenibacillus sp. P4_A7
GTTTGTGAATTCTGAGGCAGCTTTTTTACCAAATGAACCTGCTCTCCTCCAGCAGCTGTAGCCCAGAAGCTTGTTTTTCCAACCTTGGAATAGTTATTAATCATTTCACTTTGATTATATTCTTCTAAACGCAGTACCTCAGTGCTGTTATCTATCACCCAACCATTTTTGAAGCTGACTAATAATATATCATTGATACCCAACTCGAAACTTTGAAGCTTATGTAAGCCTTGAAGCAATTCATTCACGGTTTCAAATTGATTGGGGGTTAATAACATATTTAATGATGAACTGACTAGAGATGAGTTAATGAATTGAACAGCAGATATATCCGCCATTTTTAGCAGCTGCTCAACACTTTGCTGCGTTTGCTCCAAATTCAGCATATTGGCTTTGGTCACTTTATCTTGAATAATCTCAGATGATTTATAATAAGAGAGAACTCCGAGAACGATTACAGGAAGAGTGCCCAAGAGCATGCTAAATAGAAATAACCTTGTCAAAAATTTTGGTAGACGGATTCCCAAGATGAGTCAAACCTCCAMGATTTCAAATAACTTCAGGAATTCACCCTTAATGCTGGGGTGAATTCCTTATTCGTTATTGTAGTTTAACTATCCATTAATGACTATACGAACTTTATTATTTCTGTATAGCATTGTATTGCTCCGTAAATTCCTGGATCACTTGATCTCCGCCGCTTTTCCGCCATTGTTCTACAGCTTTATCCCAACCATTTTCATCAATCTCACCCATAATGAATTTCACTCTCGCATCGGTAAGAATTTTGGAAATTTCGGGACCTTTTTCCGCAAGGGTAGTCGATTGGAAAGCTTCAACCGGATTCGGAACTACAATTTCAACATTGTCTTTAAACATTTGCTTGTATTTTTTGACGATCGGCGCATCCTCGCCCGCTGTCACCAAAGCGCCGTCATCGTAGCGTATTTGGTTGATTGCATTGATATCTGTTTCATAAGCCTTGCCATCAGTACGAGCAGGTACTCCGTTATCCAGCTTGTAGTGCTTACCCTCAATTCCCCATTCAAATAAATTTTGTATTTTTTCATCAGACAGCTTATCTATGAAACCAAGAATATTTTTCAGCTCTTCCTCGGTTTTCACGCTAGTTTTCGGGAACATAAATAAACCATTATATCCGCCGTTGAACAGGATTTGCCGCTCACCCTTTGGACCGCTGATTCTGCTTACCACATCAAGCTCAGCACTTGGATTTACTTTGTATAAGTCATTGAACCCGCTATTCACATCATCCAATGCACTAATAATCATTCCGGCCTTGCCTTGGTTCATAGCTTCAACACGCTTTGTACCAGGTACAATCGCAAAGTCTTGATTGATCAGCTTCTCGTCATATAAGCGTTTATAAAGCTTTAGCACATCCAAATATTCTTCCTTGAAGAAGTCAGGAACGACCTTCCCATCTTCAATGCCATACATATTATAACCGCCATGCCAAGCCAGCATCGATTGAAAACCATTCATACCTCTGCCCTCATACATGCCAAACGTGTCATTCTTGCTATTCTTATCTGGATCCTTTGTGGCAAATGCTTTTATAATATTATAGAAATCATCAATGGTTTTCGGTACATCCAATCCTACAGCCTCCAGCCAATCCTTACGTAGAATAATACCTTCGCGAGCTACGGGACGACTGCGGAATACGCCGTACACCTTTCCATCAATAGATAAATTGTCCAGAACAAGTGAATTCAGCTTGCTCAAATTCGGATAGTCTTTAAGATACGATCCAATCTCCCAGAACATGCCGGACTTGGCAGCATTAATAATGCTTGGGCTCTTGTTGCTCGTGATCATCATAATTTGAGGCAGCTCTCCGCCCGCAATGGTTGCATTGATTTTGTCCGTATAAGCCGAATTAGGCACCCACGTAATATCAAGTTTCGTCCCGGTATACTCCTCAATGAGCTTTATCGCTTCATTATCCGCTTTCGGCGGCTCGACCGAATAGTACTGATTAATCATGGACAATTTAAGCGGTGTAACAGGCTTACTCGTTTCTTCTGGTGCAGCGGTTGATGTTGAAGTCGGCGTTGATGATGGATCCGTGACACCGTTTGTACCTTTCCCCGTTCCCTGACTGCACCCAGCCAATAAGATCGCCGAAAGAACAATAGCACCGCCAAACCTCATAACCCCTTGTAACCGGTTCCAATTCTTCATTTAAAAATCCTCCCCTTGCTCTCATAGTTTTATATTAAATGACAACGCGTAATGCGTCATCCTTTAACCGATCCTAATAGAACTCCTTTTGCAAAATGTTTCTGTAAGAACGGATACACAATCAGGATCGGTAACGTCGAAATCGTTATTACCGCCATCTTGATGGATTGCGGAGGAATGATGAAAGCTTCGTTCACCTGGCTTGAATCACCGATGCCGCCTTCGGCCATTATGACCACCTGCCGCAGAAGAACCTGAATCGGCCATTTAGTCGAATCATTGATATATAGAATTGCTGAAAAAAAGGCGTTCCAATGCCCAACAGCATAAAATAACGAAAAGGTGGCAATCGCAGGTAATGATAGAGGAAGTACAATTTTCATTAAAATCCCCAGATCATTGCATCCGTCTATTTTGGCAGACTCCTCAATACCATCAGGCATCTGTTGAAAAAAGTTTTTCAGAATAATAAGATTGAATGCGCTAATCGCACTCGGAAGCAGCAAGGACCATAGCGAGTCCATTAGGCCTAAAGCTTTCACAACCAAGAAGGCGGGAATCATCCCCCCGCTGAACAACATAGAAAAAATGATCATAAGCATAATCGGTCTTCTTCCTATCAGATCTCTTCGAGAGAGAGGATAGGCCATTAATGATGTGAATAATAGGTTAATAGATGTTCCCGCCACCGTAATATAGATTGTATTTAACAAGCTGCGCATAATCGTATCCGTTGAGAAAATATACATGTACGCATCCAATGAAAATTGCCTTGGAAAAAACACGACACCGCGCCTGGCGAATTCCTCTGACGACATGAAGGAATTAAGAACGATATATAGAAACGGCAGCACAGCGAGGGCTGCAAACAGGATCAAGGCCATAATATTAGTGATATCAAAAAGCCTTCCGCTAAATGTTCGGTCTTTCATACGAGTTCACATCCTTCTTCTAGTAAATGCCTTCTTCCCCAGCCTTCTTAGCCATTGCATTCGTTGCAAGYACAAGTATCAATCCAATCACTGACTTAAACAGTCCAACAGCCGTACTGTAGCTAAATTGCCCCTGATTGATACCAATCGTATAGACATAAGTATCAAAGACTTCGCCAACCTCCCGATTCATAGCGTTGATCATTAATATAATTTGTTCAAAGCCCGTATCCAGGAAGTCACCTAATCGCAAAATTAACAATATGATTATCGTGCTGCGTATAGCCGGCAGTGTAATATTCCAAAGTTGACGCATACGCCCAGCTCCATCGATTTTCGCTGCTTCATACAACCCTGGATCGACACCCGCTAATGCAGCCAAGAAAATAATTGTGCCCCAGCCCGTTTCTTTCCAGACAGTCTCCGCCATGATCATCGTGCGAAACCAATCGGCACTAATGAGAAAGTTGATTTTTTCTCCGCCCATCTGCACGATAAGCGCATTGACCGCGCCGCCTTCCACGGTAAATAAGATATAGAAAACACCAACAACAACCACCCAAGATAAAAAATGGGGAATATATATCATGGTCTGAACAAACCGCTTGAAAAATTCCTTACGAACTTCATTCAGCATGAGAGCGACAATAATCGGTAACGGAAAGAAAAAAAACAGGTTATAGAGCGCCAGTACGACTGTATTCCGAAATAGCATTCCAAAGGTTGGTTCGTTGAAAAAACGTATAAAATGCTTGAACCCGACCCATTCACTTTTCCAAAAGCCTAAGTAAGGCTGGTAGTCCTGGAAGGAGATCAGCACGCCCCACATCGGGAAATATTTAAATAATATGAAGTAAACGATACCCGGCAAAAGCATAAGATACAGCCATCGATCACGAATGATTATTTTCAATTTTCGATTGAAGACCTTCGGCTTTACTATTGAATCTAGTGAAGTTGGTTCAAGCGAAGTCGTATTCTCATGTCTTATCTTCATTCCAATCCTCCTTTAAATCACTGTTACGGTCGGCTACATCCCTTTGATGTATGGAATATCCAGATAATCCACCCGTCACATTAAATTCCTTATTATTCAAGTCATAATGTACGACAGCCACCTCATCCAAGGAATTCAGCACCACTGAAAACTTCTTCGTGATGAGGTATCCTGCTACGATGAATGATCCCTTATTTGGAATCTCAATGGCAGTAGAGTTACGCATACGGTTATACTCGCTAAGCTCCTGCATTTGTGTCATCTGCTCGTTAGATGCATTTCCCCAGTGCTCCCTGGTTCCAACCCCCGCCAGTTCTAGATATTGGACTCTATTAGAAAGCCCGAGTTCCCGAATTCTGTTCATGTATATCCGTGCGTGATCTACCGGTACACGAATATCGGTATTACCGTGAGCGATGAATAACGGTGTAAGCAGATTTTCAGTCAGAGTTAAACCACTGCGAGACCTATATGCTTCAGGATTATGTCTTGGCGGGAAACCTATCCAAACGTCTAATTCATCCTGAAACTCTCCGATGGTATCATGCTCATACCACAGCTCATAATCCGAGATACCGCACATTGCTGTGGCTGCTGCAAAAAAATCCGGAAATTTTCCGATAATCGCATAAGCGTTTCCTCCACCACCGCTGCCCCCCTCGAAAAACACCACCTGAGGATCAATAATGAAATCTTGATAGTGCTTTCGTACGTATTGGACAGCATCTATCACATCTAATAGCTCCCACCCATTGCAATCAGGACTTCCATCAGAGAAAGCTCTTCCTCGCATATCCACCTCGACCACAAAATACTTACCATCTCCATATGGTTTATCCATATACTCGAAGGGCGGGATGCTCATATGCCAGCCGTGTGTTGTAACTAGAATGCGTGAAGGCTCTAGAGGCTTCAATACTCTCATTGCTAATTGAAGATCGGGTTCCCTTGACGAAGGATAGTAGATGAAATCGCAATAGGGCGAATATCTATTTAAGCGTTCGTCATTGATTTGGCGATTTTCTCTAATTCGATCCTCATATTTTTCATAAGTCATGCCATCTGTTCTCCCATCGGTTGCGGTTTGATTATTTCGAGCTTATCGAACCGCGAAATAACCGTCTACAATCATTGCCGAGCGAGTTCGCTTTATTGGGTTCCTATAATCTTCAACGAGTCACCATAATCATTTACGGGAAAGCTATACAACATAATAAAGGCCGGTCAGGGTACGTCCCTGACCGGCCTTTTTATGTTCTCGAGTACTGCTTCGTTGTTTTATTGCAAGATTGCTTTCGCTACGATTGCAAGGTCTTCGATATCAACCTTACCGTCTTTATTGACATCCGCATTCACGTTCCAGCCTGTCTGACCTTGTTGTGTGCCATAAGCCCGTGCAACAATAGCCAAGTCTCCAATCGAGACGCCGCCTCGACCATCGACATTTGCGTTTATCTTCTTGCTATTAAACGCTTGAATTGCTGCTTCCAATGCGCCTTTCGCATTATCCACCTGCTGCTGAGAGGCATTCGGATCGCTTGCTGTCACATTAGCCGCATCGATAGCGGACCTTAATAACGCTTTGGATCCAATCACATATAGGCCGTCCGCATTTCCTCCCACTGCAGCATCGTACTTGGCTTGTGCACTTGCAATCAAAGCATTTAGCAATGATTTTACAACAACTTCTGCGATTTGAATGTCATGTGTAGTTTCTTTGATCTGCAGTTCGTCCCCAAGTGCGTTAGCAATCGCAACATTGTCTACAGAAATGGTCGTTGAGATATCCTTGGAAATTTGCAACTCTTGCCTGATAAATCCGACATGATACTGCTCCATTTTTCCCTGTCTTCTGTATAACCAATGTCCGCATGGGAGTGATGGATGTATAGGAAAAAGTGGGCTTCCGGTCTTTATCGTATCATGCCATTCTGTTATAAAATACGGACCATTACGATTTCACGGTAAGCAGCATACCCTTAATGAAATTGCGCTGTAGAACGAAGAACAACAACACCGTTGGCAGCGAAGTCAATACGATTCCGGCCAACAATGTGGTCATACCTGAGCGGAAGTAAATACCTTGCATTGTCGCCAGACCTGCCATAACTGGACGAATCGTTTCCGATCGGGACAGCGTCATACCGAAAACCAGGTCGTTCCAAATCCACGTGAACTGGAACAAGAAAAGGACGGAAATTGGTGGCAGCAGAAGTGGACCGATGATCCGAGTAAAGATACCAAAACTATGAAAACCGTCAATCTGTGCCGCTTCCACAATTTCGTAAGGCAGTGTCGTCATGTAATTGCGCAATAGAAAGACGCAAAATGGAATGGCAATTGCAATATAAAATAAGAGCATGCCGCCGAAGGTATCGTAAAGACCTAACTTTTGATATCCCTTGAACAACGGAACCAAATACATCTGAAAGGGAAAAATAGTCCCACTGTAGATGAGCAAGAACCAGTAAAAACCGCCCTTTAATCTTAGTATAACAATCCCGAATGCGGCCATAGCTGCAATGAAAATCGCGATTCCTGAACCAAGCACTCCATAGCTTAAGCTGCTCATGAGTCCTTTCCCCAAATTGCCCATTCGCAGTGCATCCATCATATTTAATCCTAATTGGAACGTCTTCGGGAAAGCCCAAATGTTGCCCGCGCTAAAATCCGCCAACGATTTAGATGCGTTCATTACGACTAAGATGACCGGTATCACCCAGCAAACGGCTAGTAAACTGATAAAAATGTATGTCGTCCATTTCCCTATTCGTATTCGTTTCATGTCACTTATCCCTCCTTCACAATCGTCCGCCGCAAATAAATCCAGGAAACAGCAATAGAAGCAACTGTCAAGACAATAGATATCGCGGCGCCTTGCCCGAAATGGAATAGTACGAATGATTCTCGAAACATCGTCACAGCAAGCGTTTCAGAAGAACGGTACGGACCACCCATTGTCATGACCCAAATAATATCAAAAATCTTAAAACTGTTGACGAGGGACATACCCATTACAACAATCGTTATTGGGCTGAGCAGCGGAAGCGTTATGCTCCAGAATGTACGAAACCGGCTAGCTCCGTCAATCGCCGCGGCTTCAAATGGTTCCTTGGGTAAAGCGCCAAGGCCAATCAGAAATAACAGCATGTTCGTCCCGGTCCCTTGCCACACCGATGCTATGATCATCGCAAACGTATTGTCCGGCGTCGAAGTCAACCAATCTCTCGCGAGCGACCCGAGACCGAATAGTTGCAGCACGTAGTTGATGCCGGTTTGGGAAAACAAAAATACCCAGATGACACCAACCACCGTAAGAGACATCGCGTACGGCAAATAAAAAATGTTTTTGAATAGTCGCTGCCCCTTTAAGTTTTGCAGCAGTACGCTGAACATTAGCCCTAGCCCAACAGGCAGAACCAGTGTGGCGATTACCCAAATCAGCGTATTGTTCAATGAAGTGATGTACGTAGCGTCTTGAAAGATGGCTACGTAATTGGCCAATCCGACCCACTTGGGTGCCGCCAATCC
>NZ_JBFUHJ010000261.1:0-7609 GCF_056402455.1 Paenibacillus sp. P4_A7
ATATACGAGTATGGCTCATTTGCAGGGTGGCATTAGCGTTTGGAAGGGCAAGCTCTCCCAATAAGCAGAAATTTTATAGAAAAAGTGAATCAGATCTATCACTGTAGCTACCATAATTTTACCAAGGAGCTTTATATGATTTTGAAAAAAGTTTTTACCACATCGTTTATAATCAGCATGGCTTGTGCATTTGGGTTTGTAATAATCGCAATATTAGTTGGCAAACAGAACATTGCATGGTTTGATGACAGGTTGACTTCCTTGATCCAAGGACTGGAGAACGACACCTTAACTCATATTATGAATTTTTTCACAATCATTGGATCTACTCTCCCTGTTACGATCATTACTATATTGATTATGTTTGTGTTATTTACCGTATTAAAATTTCGATGGGAATTGCTTTTCTTTACTGGAGTTGTCGTTGGTTCTTTATTGTTAAATATCGTGTTGAAGCTCATATTTCAACGTGCTCGTCCCATTTTGCATCGAATCGCAGAAGCAGAAGCCAGTGGATATAGCTTTCCAAGTGGTCACTCTATGGCTGCTTTTACTCTCTATGGTGTCTTGTGTTTTCTATTATGGAAGCATGCTCGTAGTGCGCTTTCTAGGACACTTCTTATCGTACTGGGTTCTATAATGATCGTAGCAATTGGAGTTAGTCGCATATATTTAGGTGTACATTACCCAAGTGACATTGTAGGAGCCTACCTAGTTAGCGGAACATGGTTAGCGGTTTCTATCGGTTTATACCAGCGATATCTGGAACGCAGGAAGATTGACTAAGTAATGGATTTCATTCATATAAGGGCGCTTACACGAACAAATCGCCCCTATATGAATGATTACTGCTTAAATCATATAAACAAATTCCTTCGCTTTTTTCTCTTTGTTTCCAAATCCAAATGTATCTGAACGAAGTCCGCGACGCATCGTCTCCAGAGATAACACATCACTCGGAGGTATATTACCTAAATGAACATTAGATCCGAATTTATGCAGCAGCGTCACTTGTTGCTGCTTAAGCGGAGCCTCCCACAATAAACGATTCGTATCAGGCACAAACTTAAGAACGGCTTCAATGACATCTTCTCTACATTCGCCATTCTCATCAAATAGTCCGACGTCAACCCCAGATTCGCGAGCTTCTATTGTGACAAGCTCCGCGCCTGCATCCCAATCTGCTTCCGCTGTTACAGCTAAGTCCGATGCATCAATGAGTGAGCCTGACAGTTTTTTTCCATACTCCGTTACAACACGCAGTCCTCGTTTTTTGCCTTCTTGAATGAGCTCTGTCCGTTTCTTACGTGAAAGCTCAATCGTACCATCAGAAACTTCAATTCCGTTAAAACCAAGAGAATCTACCGTATCGAAGAATGCGGGGACCACATCCTGTTGCACAGCCGACTCTAACAGGGTGCCTCCTGGCATTACAAGAATTCCATGACGTTTGGCTAGTTCTATTTTGTATAGTAATAGCTCAGGTTTATAGAGAGTAGCTGTTCCGAAGCCGAATTTCACGCAATCGATATAGTCGGCAGCGGTTTCGATTAAATCCATAAAAGAGTTTCTGCCGAGACCTTTATCGATAACCATCGTGCGACCGCGTCCGGCAACTCGATCCGAGCTGAGAGTACTGGCTTGAGGCTCCAATACTTTGCGCTGTCCGCTTGGATCATGCAGTTCTGCGGGCCAAACTGCATATGGGAAACATTTCATTTAAAATCCCCTCACTTCATGTAAGTATCTTGCGTCATTCGTATGACTGAAGTATCATATGCGAATCGTACCAGGCATGTGCCCAAACATGAAGTTATATCGAATCATGCTCGTGTAACTTGATCTATACGCGCTGACAAGAGGAGGGGATGATAAGTGGTTTACCCATTTATCCATGCGGAGCACGTCGAGCAAATCAGCTAATTTCACGAGGCGGTTTTATTAAGAAGAAAACCAGAGCTAGCGCAAGTAGAGAAAGGGAAGATACGGTAATAAATACCAGTCGGTCTGACTTGTCCATCATCCAACCAAATAAAGGAGGGCCAGCAGCTACTCCTAGAAATCGCAAGCTGTTATATAGAGATGTAATCATTCCTCGTTCACTTTTTTGAACAGCACCAGTAATCATTGTATTCAGACAGGGTAGAAGCAGTCCGGTCCCTATGCTGCTTATCGTTAACAACCCAATAAATACGTAAATGTTTTTGAAAAAGAATATCGTGGAGGCTAGAGATAAAGTCATGGCTATCAATCCAATGTTCATTAGCCAACGAATCAAAACACCATTTTTCTTTATTAGAGACCCTGTGGTATAGGAAGTGATAACTAAGCCGAGCAGCGGTATAGCCAAAACCAAAGCTTTTTTTACACCATCAATGTTGTAGGGTTTAGCTTCAAGAATATTAGACAAATAAAAGAGCACACCAAACAAAATAAAAAGACCAAGTGATCCTGCGAAAAATGAAGTGATTAGCCAGCGGCCCTTCTCTTTAAATAAGTCTTTAATTTTTGTGATGTAAACTTTTAAGTTTTGCTTTTGATCATGCTTTGGTTCTTTAATCATAAAAATAACAGCTAACAGCGAAAGTGCGCAAAATACGGGAAAGGCGAAAAAAGATGCGTACCAAACGATTAATGCTAGTAAAGAGCCGATGATCGGGCTTAGAACTTTACCAGCTCCATTAGAGGCCTCAGTTAATCCAAGAGCCTTGCTCTCAGTTGCGCCTTCGTACAAATCTCCTACAAGAGCCATTGCGATCGGTGCTGTCCCTGCGGCTGCAATCCCTTGAATTGCTCTTGCAATAATAATAACCGTATAGGAATTCCATACCGCGCCAAACCCCGCCAATATCCCACCAGAGCCGTAAGCAATCAAAGCAGGAATAATAATAACCTTTCGCCCGAAACGATCCGACAAATAACCGATTATCGGAATGAATACGCCAGCAGCAAGTGAAAAAATGGTGATAATCAAACTGCTCTGGAACTTGCTGATTCCAAGCACTCTCTGCATTTCAGGAAGAACGGGCACCAGCATGGAGTTACCGAATACGAGAACCATCGGAATAGTGGCGAGGGCAATAAATTCCCAAATCCGTCCTTTTGAACCATTATCCGATTCCGATTTTGATTTCTTGTCTTTAGCCACATTCGATTTTGGCAAGTCCATATCGCTCTCAAACGTAATATTCAGCTTTCGTGATTTGGTCTTTTCCACAGGTAATCGCTCCTCTTACCGAGAATGTAGCGTCTTCATTATTCGGTATTCCAACTCATTATTCGCATTAGCTCAGTTATGTATTCATTTTTGGAGATTATCTGGATTCTTTCAGCAAACTAGTCTTTAGCGAGCAACTTTTGCATAAATACGTCTACTGACATTGTGGCCGGATGGTCTTTATGGCGAATCAAAGAGAAATATCGGTCTAATTGATTTCCCTTGATCGTTATCTCGGAAATTTCACCTGTCTCAAGCTCTTTACGCACGACTAAGCGAGAAAGCATTGCAATACCTAAACCGGCTGAGACGGCTTCTTTAACCCCTTGGCTGCTGTTAAATACATAGGATCGTTGTATATGAAGTGCTTCTTTTTGAATAAATTGCTCACAATACTCCCGTGTACCGGATCCGTTTTCACGGAGCACCCATATTTGATTTTGGAGCAAGTCAGTCTCGACCATGCGGAGGGAAGAGAGCGGATGATCAGCTGCTGCAATTAAGATCAACTCATCCTTCATATAAGGTGTAACGATTAAGTCTGTTGCTGAAACATTGCCTTCTACAAGGCCGAGATCTAATGTATTTAACCGGACAGCCTGTACGATTTCTTCTGTGTTGCCGATTGTCACTCCCATTTCAACCTGCGGATATTGGTCTACAAACTCTGCGATTAATCTCGGTAAAATATACTCCCCAATGGTGAAGCTGGCACCAACCTGAAGAGATCCGCTCACCGTATGCTGCAGCCTGAAAATATCCTGCTTTGCTTCATCATATAAAGCCAGGATTATTTTTGCACGCTTATATAAAATTTCCCCTGCCTCTGTCAACTTGACCTGCTTAGGCGATCGGTGCATAAGCTTCGCTCCAAGCTCATTTTCGAGATTGCGTATGTGTAAACTGACACCCGGCTGAGACAGATTTAACACCTCAGCCGCACGCGAGAAATTTTTTAATTCCGATACCGTTATAAATACATACAACGTTTCTACAATCATTTAATGACCTCCTTATTATTCCCATTCTATATGGATGTCCGTAAATCATCAATTCTATCATAAGTTTTTCTAATGATTAAGATAGCAGATTGGTATTTCTCAATCAAACGGGTAAGTCGTATAGTGAATACATAAGAACAGAAACAACTGGATTACGAAATGGAGAGTGAGGACAATGGCACAGACATATGCTCTTCCAATGCATAAGAAAATAGGATGGGGTTTTGTTCAGGGAATTGGCTTGACACTAGTCATTGCGGTAGCGGCTAAATATTTGGCAAACCTCCCGTTCTTAACTATTATGGGGCAGCTCGTCATCGCAATATTGTTGGGAATTACTTGGAGAGCGATAATCGGGGTGCCTTCACAGGCGATGGCAGGAGTCTCTTTCTCCAGCAAAAAACTGCTTCGCTACGGCATAATACTTCTGGGGATGAAACTAAATCTATTAGATATTGTGCATGCTGGACCGAAGGTTCTAGCAATAGCAGTCATTAACATTGTGTTTACGATCTTTGCGGTATATGGGATTACAAGACTTTTTAAGGTGGAGAAGAGAATAGGGGTACTTACAGCTTGTGGTACAGCGATATGCGGAGCCGCAGCCGTCATAGCCATTTCACCACAGCTCAAAGCAAGCGATGAAGAGACAGCAATTAGTGCAGCTACAGTAGCTATTCTGGGGACAATATTCACCCTTGCCTATACCTTTTTATATCCTGTACTTGGACTGTCAGACACGGGATACGGAATCTTTGCGGGAGCAACACTTCATGAGGTGGCACATGTTATAGCTGCTGCTGCGCCAGGTGGCAAGGAGGCTGTTGATCTGGCGGTCATAGTTAAACTAACTCGTGTTGCGTTACTAGTGCCGATAGCCATCGTAATAGGTTTTTTAGCAAATCGAGCAGAACTTAAGACTAATGGTCACGCAAATAAAGTAAGCTGGAAGTCCATTCCGATTCCTTGGTTTATTATTGGTTTTCTTGTTATGAGCGGTGTGAATACGCTTGGAATCATTCCGGTGGCACTGTCGGATCAAATCGTTGTAATGGCATATCTGTTGCTTGCAATGGCTATGGCTGGGCTAGGGTTAAATGTTGATATAGCTACGTTTCGTCGTTATGGCATGAAGTCTTTTCTGGCTGGTTTGATTGGTTCAGTTCTGCTTGCAGGTTTAGGGTTTGGGCTTGTTCATTTATTTGGTTTAAATTAGGTCAATATAGAATGGATGATTGCTCCTATTTACTTGTTTATATAAACGCAAATGTCCTATAATGTGCTTAATGCAAATGCATTTAATAAACTTTAATATATTTTAATGATTACTATTAATAATACAAGGATAGGTGTGATACTAAATGAGTACAGCAAATCGTGGAGTTAATATTGGGCCACCGCGTTTTAAGATAGCAGTTCATTCTATCGTATGGTTAGCCCAAAGCGGCAGTATGCTTTCGAGTGCAATGATTGCAAGCCAAGTAAATTCACATGCAACCTTTATGCGGAGAGTTATGCAGGCGCTGGCAGTGTCAGGAATTGTTGAATCCAAGGGTGGGCGAGAAGGAGGATATAGCTTATGTAAACCTGCAGATCAAATCACATTAGGAGAGATTTATTCTGCTGTTAACGCGGGATCCGCAGAGCCGGAAGTTGATGTAGACTGCGGAGAGGCAGGCCAACAATTAGATATTGAACTAGAAAAAATTCTATATGAAGCCGAACAAAAAACGATTGAATATCTGAGCCAATATACGATTGTTGATGTTATGGAACGTGTAGATTTTTTTGCCACAGATTGCGGGGAGAGCAATGTAAGCCCATGATCTAACTTTTTTTAACAAAAGTACTAGTCAAATGATGATAAACTGATTATAATGTGCTTACATGAGTTGCAATTACTGCTGCTCTTTTATTTTGATTTATAATGTGCTTAAGACAGGCTCATATTAATTGGAAGGAAGCTTGAAGGGGACATTTATTGGAATGAGAATTAATGGAATGAATACTAATTATTAAAGAGGAGAGATGAAGATGGAGATATTATCATTCATTTTGCAAAGCATACTTGCTTTAATGTTTCTGATGGCTGCTCTAGGTAAAATATCGGGTTCCAAGATGCATGTAGAGGGCTTTAATCACTGGCGCCTTCCGCAATGGTTCCGCGTAGTTACGGGTTTCGTTGAATTAATTGGGGCTGCAGCATTGATCGTTGGTTTCTGGGATGCGAGTTGGATAGCTGCAGGTGCGTTATTACTTGGCCTTACATCAATTGGTGGGATTCTAACTCATGTACGTGTTAAGGATTCAATGAAACAAACTTTCCCAATCCTATTTTTAGCTGTTTTGTCATTTGTTTTATACTTTATTCACTTATCCGATTTATCTGATTTCCCAGGGTTTAAGTAATGATAAAGAGACTTTCCTAATTGGCGTAACTCTAGAAACATTCATAGATAATTGACATGAGAAGGAACCATCATTGAGATGGTTCCTTTTTTGTGGATTGGTTCGTCCAATCTATTAATCTATCATTTGCATATGATGAACTATCAAAGTTTAGGAGGTATGAGACAATGAAATCAAAAATTAGTAAGAAAGCAGCGTTACGAAGAGGGAAAACGATCCAACTTGGCTCGACGAGTGCTCGGGCTACACAGAACCTTGGTAATGGCTTTCGCCGTACCGTGTTTAATCCTATACAAATTGACCCTAATAGTTTTCTCACAATTAGGTTCACCGCCGGCCGAGGTAGAGTAGTTATCAATGCTGGATGGAACATTACTGATTTTTTAGCTGCCTGGCCTACAGACAGCTACCCCGTTACAGATAACCGTTGGATATTGATTATCCAGAACCCGACGAATGTAACCAGATTTGTCACTCCGTACCTGATCACGAAAACCCGGTAATCTGCACATCAGCCCTTAGTCTCTTTAGTTGAGAGATTAAGGGTATTATTTATGCTCGAATTACTTTAATCGAGGCGAGTTCTTTCACCGTAAGCCGACGAGAATACGAACATTTCTTATTACCCGTTTTCACAATCCGGACCTGACCTGTTCCTTGTGGGCGAGCAACTCGTGTTCGAAACCTTCTCATAAACCAATCCACAGGGTATGCAATTGATGTTAGCCCATCTCCTGTACCAGCATAGTTCACTGCAGTTGCGAAATTATCCGAACGTCTGAGCCACACGGATCCCGAGTCTCCAGGAAGAGATACCGGCCTACTACCACGGATAACGGTTTGATTTCGGAATGTTAGCACACCCAAATTACTACCATAATCGACCTRCACGTCTGTATTCACCGAATCGACTGTTCCATTTACCAAACCCGTTGTCCGACCAACTTTCTTGAAACGATGACCTACACGGTAGGAGGTTACA
>NZ_JBFUHJ010000262.1:0-7602 GCF_056402455.1 Paenibacillus sp. P4_A7
GGCCTATACACTTCAATGCCGCCCATATCGGTTAATAGCTTCAGGGGTGGAGCTATCAGCCCCGCTTTCTTTGCTTCCGCATAACTAACTATACCCTGCTCAATTAACGTGTCAGCAAGTAATTTACCACTGTCTTTCGTTGCTGTCTTGAGTATTTGGTAAGTAAGAAGAGCAACATGTCCTCTGGTAAATTTCTTTGTCTTAAGCTCATTCAATTGAGACTTGCYTATAGCATTCAGTGCTAGAAGCTTGTCCAACGGCGTATTACTCGGGAAGTCTCCTAACTCTTCCCGATAACCCATTCCACGCAATAGCATCGTTGCATATTGTGAAGCGCTTACATAACTATAAGCACCGTATTCTGTAGTAGATAGTCCCGTGCCTAATCTGTTCGTATATATATAGGAAACTGCCGGGTAGGCCCATACAGGCACATCTAAAAAAGGTAATGACTCACTCATTAAAATAGCTTCATCCTCTTTGCCTAACACTCGAACTATAAGGACAGCCGCTTCCGCGCGAGTAAGTTGACGGTCCAGCTCAAACCCCGAAGCGGTGCCTTTAAATAAATCTAATTGCTTTAACCACTCGGCTTCGGATGAATAAATACTGCTCGCATGGACGATGCCGCCCTTCCAGATGCCTAATAGAATAAATGAAATCACTACCATACTCACTAAAACGGAACGATTCCGCATGAATACTCCCCTTAAAAATAGAATGTAATGTAGTATTTCCTTTGTCATAAATAGCCAATCTTTTTATGGCTGATCACTCAATTATATCCATTTATAGCTGATGAGTCTCTATTTTTTTGAAATGGCGCGCTCATATGTCTAACCAGTGACTATTGTATTACAGAAAAGAGACGATTTTTTGACGTAATTGTTAACCCCGCAGTTATTCCGATGAGTATCTGCTATGGTAGTCGTAAGCAGTAATTTCGAGGAGTTGAACCAAAATGAAACCGTATATTCGTATACTGACACCAGCACTCATTATGCTAATGGCTGTCTTGCTTTCAGGCTGCGGCGAGCAGTACATTGTGCTCGATCCGAAGGGACCAATTGGCGAGTCCCAGAAAGATTTGATTTACATTGCAACCATTCTTTGCTCCGTTATTATCGTTCCTGTAATCATCCTTGCCGGATTCATCGTATGGCGTTATCGCGATAGACCAGGCAGCAAAGCTTCTTATAAACCCAATTGGGAGCATAATACGAAGCTAGAAATTATTTGGTGGGGTATACCAATCGTAATCATCCTTATACTTGCCGCAATTACGGTGAAGTACACGTATGAACTTGAGCCTTCCAAGCCAATTGCTTCTGAGAAAGAAGCGATTACGATACAAGTTACATCACTCGACTGGAAGTGGTTGTTTACTTACCCGGATGAGGGTATAGCCACTGTTAATTACATTAAAATACCTGAGGATGTGCCTATTCGCTTCCAGCTTACATCGGATACGTCAATGAACTCCTTCTGGGTACCGCAGCTTGGCGGACAAATTTATACCATGTCAGGTATGGCAATGACTTTATTCCTGCAAGCTGACGAACCAGGTATCTACTATGGTTCCGGTGCTAACTTTACTGGTAAAGATTTTGCACAAATGACTTTTGATGTGGAGGCCACTTCCGAAGACGAGTATAAATCTTGGATTGAAGAAGTGAAGGCTGGTTCACCAGCGCTTTCAATGAAAGGCTACGAAGAACTATCGGTACCAGGTCGTTCTGGTGAGCAGTTCTTCTCCGCATTCCCTAAAGGTCTGTTCGAGCATGTGGTTACTCAATACGTTATGGGTGAAAATCCGCATTCGCAGCATCAAGCTACTAAGGAATTAGAACCTACTGCTAAGAAGGATGCTGCTGCTGGTAAGGAAGACACATCTAAAGAAAGTCCAAGTACGGGCAATGACAACAATTCCCAAGCGCATGCAGGACATTAAGTTAAAACATGCACATGCCCTTGAAAGCATGTGCTTCACAACGCAAAAGCATAAACTTATGCTTACGAAGTAGTTTTGCTTCACAAAACTTAAGCTTATGCTTACGAGGTAGTTTTGCTTCACAAAACTTAAGCTTACGCTTACGAAGTAGTTTTGCTTCACAAAACTTTAAGGAGGTCCCTTATGTTAGACAAAATAAAAGATTTTGMGTCCGAGTTTTTCGTGACTGGCGATCCGATGATTTTAGGGGCTCAAGTCTCCATCGGCTTATCCATGGTTGCCATTGTATTCGTCCTAACCTTCTTCAAAAAGTGGCGCTGGCTTTGGACGGAATGGCTAACAAGCGTCGATCACAAGAAAATCGGTATCATGTATATTATCRCATCCATTCTGATGCTCTTCCGCGGCGGTGTTGATGCGCTGCTTATGAGAACCCAGCTTGCATTGCCAGAGACCGAATTTCTAAACCCAGAGCATTATAATCAAATATTCACAACGCACGGCGTTATTATGATTTTGTTTATGGCTATGCCGCTCATGTTTGGTTTGTTCAACGTCATTGTACCGCTTCAAATCGGAGCACGTGACGTAGCGTTTCCATTCCTTAACTCACTCAGCTTCTGGATGTTCTTCTTTGGTGCGATGCTATTCAACGTATCGTTCATAATCGGTGGATCACCGGACGCAGGTTGGCTGGCCTATCCGCCTCTCTCAGAGCTCTCAGGCAGTCCGGGCTTAGGTCAGGACTTCTATATATGGGGTATACAAATATCCGGTATAGGTAGTTTGGCAACGGGTATTAACTTCGTTGTCACGATTTTAAAAATGCGTGCTCCTGGCATGAAGCTTATGAAAATGCCGATGTTTTCATGGTCGGTGCTATCGTCTTCCATTACGATCATTCTTGCATTCCCAATTTTGACCGTAACTTTATTCCTACTGTTTATTGACCGCTACCTTGGAGCCCATTTCTTCACCCTTGATGGCGGAGGAAATCCGATGATGTATATCAACCTCATTTGGATGTGGGGACATCCCGAGGTCTATATTGTTGTCTTGCCAGCATTCGGTATATTCTCAGAGATTGTATCAACCTTCTCGAAGAAGAAACTGTTTGGCTATAATTCAATGGTGTTCGCACTATTATCAATTAGCTTCTTCTCCTTCTTCACATGGGCGCATCACTTCTTCACGATGGGCTCTGGAGCTAACGTCAACGCGTTCTTCGCACTGACGACCATGGTTATTGCGATACCGACCGGGGTTAAAATATTTAACTGGATGTTTACCATGTTCCGTGGACGGCTTACGTTCCCAACACCTATGATGTGGACAATTGCTTTCATACCATGCTTCGTCATAGGCGGAATGACCGGGGTACTGCTGTCAGTTGCACCGGCTGACTTCCAGTTCCACAACAGTTATTTCTTAGTCGCGCACTTCCATCAAGTTCTTATCGGCGGTGTCGTGTTCGGATACTTCGCAGGCCTGTACTACTGGTGGCCTAAATTGTTCGGGTTCACGCTCCACGAGGGGCTCGGCAAATGGGCATTCTGGTTCTGGAATATCGGCTTCTACGTATGTTTCATGCCGCAATACGCGCTTGGACTTATGGGGATGACACGTCGTTTCAACGAATACAACTTCGATATGGGCTGGCAGCCGCTTAACGTGGTATCAACTGTCGGGGCATTCCTGATGGGAATCGCGTTTATTTTCCAAGTGTGGCAAATCGCTCATAGCATTCGTTTCTATAAGAAAACAACATCTGGCGATACATGGAACGGTCGTACGCTTGAATGGTCCATTCCATCACCTGCACCACTGTATAACTTTGCTCGTTTGCCGAAGGTTGACAGTCGTGATTCATGGTGGGAAGAGAAACAAAGACGTGCGAATGGCGAGCCTGTAGAACCTGAGGAACCGCTAGAGCCTATCCATATGCCGAAAAACTCTGCTATTCCTTTCATCATGTCGATTTGTTGGTTTACGCTTGGCTTCGGCTTAGTATGGGATTGGCTATGGATGGCTATTCCTGGCTTCATTGGCATTATTGCTTGTATGCTGGCTCGTTCATTCAGCTATGATACGGATTATTATATTTCAGTTGAAGAAATCGAGCGGACTGAAGCTGCGTTAAGGGGGTCGAAATAATGGCACAAACAGTAACTCATTCAAAACCGCATGGTGATAATCATCATGCGGAGCATCATGATCATGAAGAAATAAAAACATTTGGATTCTGGCTGTTCCTAATCTCTGACGTTATTTTGTTCGGTACCTTGTTCGCAACCTATGTTGTGCTTCGTAATAACACGAACGGCGGACCAACTGCCGAAGAATTATTTTCAATGCCAGGCATTATCGTCTCGACATTCATTCTGCTTGCGAGCAGCTACACGAGCGGTATAGCCGTTCTACAAATGAACCGCGGCAATAAAAAGGGTCTGATCGGCTGGTTGGCTATTACCGCCCTGCTCGGTGCTGCTTTTATCGGACTTGAATTAAGTGAGTTTATCCATTTAGTAGGTGAAGGTGCTAAAATATCGACTAACGCATTCCTATCTGCCTTTTACGTACTCGTTGGAACGCACGGCTTGCACGTAACAGTAGGTCTGGTCTGGATGATAGGACTCATGCTGCAGCTAAGTCGCCGTGGTATTACTTCTGTAACAAAACGTAAAGTTACGATTATTAGCTTGTACTGGCACTTCTTGGACGTTATCTGGATTTTCGTATTTACGATCGTTTATTTGATGGGGGTGATGTAGGATGTCTAAGCATACGACACATTCCACTGCCGCTCATTCGAACGGATCACATGGCGAGGGACATGGAGGTCATAATGGCTCGATAAAAAGCTATACAATCGGTTTTCTACTCTCGATCGTATTAACGATCATCCCACTCGTTGTGGTAATGAATGATCTCTTCAACAAAACAGCAGCTACGATCATCATAATCGTGATGGCTCTCTTGCAATTTATCGTCCAGCTGGTATTCTTTATGCATATCAAAGACGAGAAGAATCCTCGCTATAACTTGATTGCGCTAGTCTTCGGCCTCGCTATCATGGTCATTATCGTAGGCGGATCGATGTGGATTATGACATACAATGCCGTTGCTCAATAATAACGAGACAATAATTAAACATTAAACCAAAAAAAGCAGCTTGGGCCGTTAGCCCTGAGCTGCTTTTTTATATAATCACATTATATCGTATGACTTATGACTAATTTCTGTTTTGCTCGATTTTCACACCCTTGGGTACAATCAATGTTAATTGCGGACTGATTGTATCAGACACGAACCCGCCGTCTTTATGCTCAATCGCTGCAATCCTAACGTATAATGTGTTACCTACAGTATTCATCCTCATGATATTGTCATCGAGCCGTTCAGCCTTGTCGACCGACCAATAGCGCACCTGCCCGATCAATTGAAGCTCACGTGTTTCCGTCTCACTGAAATCTACACTGCTCATTGCATTCACGACAATTTTGTCCACGTTCGCAGGTATTTGCACCTTCTCTGTCTCGACAAATGCCGAACGCTGTATCATTTGTAATTCACGCTTTAATTCATCAAATAGTCCAGTCGACATAAGCAGTGCAAGTCCAAGACTTGCTGTTCCAACTACTCCTACAAAAAATACACTAATCCAGTCGTAGCGCACAATGGCGCGATCAMTGCCCGAAAATTTCAAGTAAAGAAGCAGCTCAGCACCTAATATTATAAATACAATTGGCGCTACCCACATAAGCATTTCATAAGACTCGATGTCCTGCCAAATCGAAACGGCTAATGCCGTTCCCATTAATATAAGGGTCACGCCCATTGACAGTGAGCCTACTCGCCATGTTCGGATTCCTTCCGAGCGGTTGGGGCTATCAACAGCTTGTGCAGCATTCATTTTGTTTCCTCCTTTTTCGTAAACACAGAAGATGACGATGCAGGTTTTATGGCCTGCTTAGCTCCGGGTGTCATCCTACTGCCAAAGGTCAGACGCAGACCAACGATAATGAGGACAAACGAAATCACTATGGTTGGGATCATGAATATGGCTCCCATATACATATCGTAGATTTGTCTCGATAAATTAGTTCTAACCAAATCCGCAACGACGCGATTCAGTAAATAATAAACACCGCATCCAAGCAAGGCGATACCGAACCACTTTTGATAAGGAACGAATTGATTCAAGATTGGCTCATCACTAAGCTCTTGACGCTCATAACGCGACGTTTGCTGCAAAGCATCGAAGAACGCAAAGCACCAGAAAAGAGGCAGCAAGAAGAAGAACAAAGACAGACGTAAATTATCCATAATATAAATGGCTAACAGGAAACCACCCATTAACTGCATGCCTCTCTTTTGCATGCCTAAGTAAAGATGTCCTGCTCCTGGAAATATCGCTAAGGCGATTGCAAGCACCTTATTTTTGCGGCCTGTAGCAACATGTGACTCTAAGTCCTCAAATATCGCACGATCGATTAATTGCTCACCGCGCTGCTTAGCTTGCAGCTGCTGCATCGCGTCGAACATGCTGTATATCCATATAACAGGCAGCGCCAGCAAGAAGATAAGCAATACACCCGTACCTGTTATTACGCTTAAAAAGATAATAATCGCTAACAAACCAACAAAAGAAATTAGAAACGTAATGCCCCTCTGCATAAGACCGATACTCATATGACCAAGGCCTGGGAAAAAGGATAGCATGATTACACGTGTTTTCTCCTGCTGCTCGTCATAGGAAAGCGGTACAGAGCCTGCTATAGACTCAGAATCACCTCCGAAGGATTGTTTTACATGATGGACTCCAAGTGCTTTACCCGAGATGAGTAAAAAGATCATATCCAGCATGTTGATAACTGCGCTCAGCATGGCCACAAACATTAGGAAAATCATAAACCCATCATCTATACCTGAATTAATAAATCCTATTAATAGTAGTAAACCTAAAGGGCCGAAGAAAGACCCTCCATACAAAACCGCCCTGACGGGACGACCTAGATAGGCATGCCCTACACCTGGTAAAAACGAGAGCAAAAAAGCGGTTAACGCACTTTTGTTCATCCTAAATTCATTCCTCTCTTTGTGCTAGTTGAGCTCTATTTAAAACGTATAGCTTCCAGGCCATCGAGCCATGAGCTTGTTTGATTGACCATTTTGTCCGACCACGATTCCTTCTGTCCTTTATCTAAGTTTGGATTAGCAGATGGATGCTTCTGCTGCTCTATCATGTTACTATCGAACTCGGCGATTTTCTGCGAGAAAGTTGCAAAGGTTCCGCTTCCGAGCAGCAGCAGTGTAATAGACGCAGCAATCGTATAATGCGTAACCGGATGCTGCAGCCAAGAGCTTCGGCGATAGGGCTTCTCTTGAACAGTATTCGTCGTTAGCGTAAAATTTTCAGAATGATTGTCCTGCATCTCGCTTTCACTATGCAGGGCTTCCGCCCTGCGAAAGCTAAGAAATTCACCGTCAGCACGATCGAAGATGGTGTTGCGGTAATCGGGGAGATTCAAGTACTCTCCACAGGTCAAGTGTTGTTCATGAGAGGCGGCAGCGACTATTTGTCGCTGAACGGAATCAGCTTCCTTGCCGAGTAATATGTAGATATAACACAGCCCTTCAGGCATTTGCCT
>NZ_JBFUHJ010000263.1:0-7601 GCF_056402455.1 Paenibacillus sp. P4_A7
GCGCTGAAACAGGGCAGTATTTAACGATGACCAGGCTGTTAACCGGCAGTACAGGTAAGGGCTATGGCATCGTTATGATAGCGGTTCCGATTCGTTCATTACTGCCGGAGATGATAGCGGACCTGCCTTCTGCGGAAGCTGCGAATAGTCAGCTTTTTCTAATGAATGAGCAAGCGCTGCTGCTTGGGAATGAACAGATGTATGCCGCACTCGATCAGCATTATTTGATTAATGATCAGCCTATTAAGCAGCTAGGCTGGAGCTTAATGGAAGCGACGCCTAATGATCTATTTTCCAAAAAACTGCAATCGCTGCGCAATCAATCTATTTTTTGGCTTGTGCTGCTGTTGTTGGTCTGTTGCTGTCTATTTGTCATGATTATGCTGCGCATTATGAAACGGTTAAGGATGCTGCATAGCTCGATGAGCAAGGTAGGCTCTGGAAATTTTACGCCCATTCCAATCGGAAGCGGCGACGATGAGCTCGTGCTGCTTAGCAGAAAATTCAATGATATGGTTGCGAGCTTAAGTGTACTGGTCAAAAATGTTGCCGAAGAGCAGAAAAGAAAGGAAGAGGCTAGATTTCAAGCTTTGCAGGCTCAAGTAAAGCCGCATTTTTTGTTCAACACACTTACGTCGATCAAATGGTCTGCTAAGTTCTCAGGTGCGGAGCATGTGAGTGAGATGATTACCTCTTTAGGCAAGCTGTTAAGCTATTCGATGAGGAACGATAAGGAGCAGGCATTGCTGTCAGAGGAAATAGAATTTCTCAGCAGCTATGTATCCCTGCAAAATATTAGATTCAATAATATTGTGCATCTGGAAGTAAACCTTCCACCTGAGCTTCTGTCGGTGTCGATCCTGAAGTTTACACTCCAACCCATTGTAGAGAACAGCATTATGCACGGAAGAACCACTCCGTTAATGATAACGATTCATGGCGAAATTAATGATGGAATAGTGACGATCTGCATCAGAGATAATGGCGGGGGCAGTTCTAGCGCAGCGGATGACACAATTGAAAATAGGTCGGATACTAATGAATCGATGACTATTTCTAAATTTAGCGGCATTGGACTAAATAATATTCATGAGCGCATCAAAATGCATTTTGGTGAAACCTACGGCTTAACGGTTCGCAACATCAAGAATGAAGGCTTTGAAGTTAAGCTTCAGCTGCCAGTGCAGAAAGGGGAATAGTCAAGTGATCAAGGTGCTCATCATTGAAGATGAATTTTTAGTTAGAGTCGGCTTGAAAACCTTCATAACATGGGAAGAGGAAGGCTTTCAATTAATCGCTGAAGCATCTAATGGAATAGAAGCGCTAAGTATATTGGAGCACGAGCAATGCGACTTGCTATTAACAGATATCAATATGCCGCAGATGGATGGCTTGACGTTATTGCGCCGGGTGAAGGAATTATATCCTCATATGAAAAGCATTATTTTGTCCAATCACGATGACTTTGAATTTGTGCGGACGGCACTCCAGCTTGGGGCGCTGGATTATGTGCTTAAGCTCACAATGGAGCCTCAAGAGCTTATGTCGAAGCTTCGTGCGGTACAGCAGCAAATTGAGCAAGAACGCTCTGAACAGAATCAAGCAAAGCAATTGAACTCCAAAATCGAAATGTTTCAAAAGGAAATCCGTGAGAAAAGATTTTATGACATCATTACAAAAGCTTGCAGCAAGCGAGAAATTGCTGAGGTGCTGCAGGAGTTTCAGTTTCCTGCGAGTGAAAGCTATCGCAGTGTGATGCTGCAGATCGACAGATATCAACAGGTGTTGGAAACGAATACGTTCAAGAGTGAGAAGCTGCTTATTCAATCAGTAGCCAATATTATAACGGAGTTGGTGAGAGGGAGAGGTAGCGGTGAGCTAATACTGCTGGAAGCAGGCAGGTTCTCACTTTTATTGGCGAGTTTTTCTGCGAAACTGCTGGAAGAAATCAGAGACAGTATGAAAAGATATTTGAAGCTGGATATAAGCTGCGGCGTATCTAACTCCTTCTCTGATATATATGATGTGCATGCGGCATTCACAGAATCAGAGTATGCTTTAAGCTTTAACTTCTATGGCGGTGTCGAAAAAATTAGGTATGTAGAAACGCTATCTATATCGGCAGCAAGCACTGAAAGAATTAGCTGGAGCGATGAGGAATTGATAAGGCTGCTTGAGCAAAGAAATCAGGAAGCTATTATAACGTTTATTACAGAGCTGGGTGAGCGAATGTTTCAGCAGCAAGCGGTTGAGCCAAGTGAGACGAAGGAGCAGTGGATCAAGATTATTCATCTCTTCTCACAATCGTTGAGTGAGGTTGGCGGCGATATTTATTCTATTGCACCATACCAAGGCCGATTCCCATTCCAGACGATTCGGAATGCGGAAACATTGGATGAAGTTGTGGCTTGGCTGCAGGGATGGGTTGAGGTTTATTTTCAACATCTGAATCATTGTGTGGATCATCAGTGGCGTCCCGAAATTCAGCAAGTCGCACAGATAATCAAGGAGGGGTACGCAACCCAAATTAAATTGATGGATCTAGCTAAAGCGGTTGGTTACTCGGAATCGTACTTAAGCGTGCTGTATAAGAAGGAAACCGGTGAAACGATTATGGATTCGATTACAAGATATCGGTTGAAGAAGGCGAAGGAGCTGTTAAAGGACAAAGCGTTGAAGATCTACGAAATATCCGAAGCGGTGGGCTATACAGATCCTAATTATTTCGGTAAATTTTTTAGAAAAATAGAGGGTATTTATCCTCAAGAATACAGGAAAATCTATTTTAATATATAAGTAAAATGAGACGGATTTATACAGGAATAATCCCTTCTAAGAAGGCGAGTCGCTTGGTATTCTTGACATGTCGACGGACAATAACAAATACAGCCAATACGGAGGGGATAAGTTTTGATTAGAAAAAGCATGTGGATAATGATGCTTGTTAGTATGCTGGCGCTAAGTACAATATTGAGCGCATGCTCAAGCAGCAGTAATGGGAATACGAATGCAGGCAATGGAAGTGGAGTTGGAACGAAGGAAGAATCGACTGGCAATAAGTCAGCGGATAAGGTGGTTAAGCTGAAAATTTGGGGTGGCGTACCAGAGGAAAGCGGTCCCGGAGACGTTGTAGCTAACTGGAATGCAAGCCATCCTGAGATCCAGGTAGAGTATGTTCGCTATGTGAATGATGATAGTGGAAATACGAAGCTGGACACGGCGTTGATCAGCAATACAGACGCGCCAGACATCTTTATCAGCTATGGCGAAACGTATTTTAATCGCCGAATGAATGCTGGCATGACAGCATCTATGGATGAATGGATTAAGAAGGTAAGCTTTGATGTGGAAGCAGTGATCGGCAATGACAATGTCATTAAGAATGATGACCAAATCTACTACTTGCCAGCGATGAAACAAATTTCAATGGCGCTGATTAATCAGACGGCGCTAGCGTCAGCGGGTGAGAAATTGCCGATGGATTGGACATGGGATGATTATGTTGCGCTTGCTGGCAAGCTAACTAATGGTGACGTGTATGGCAGCTTTATTGAAGCTCCGGAAGAAATCCTACCAAAAATTTTACTGACCCTTAACCAGCCAGAGGATTCTTATTATAATGCAGAGGGCAAATCAAGCTTTGGCAGTGCCGCTGTTGAGAAGGGATTAGAGCTTCAAAAGCAGCTATATGACGAGGATTCGATGATTAGTTGGTCAGAGTCGGTATCTAATAATCTTAAACCATACAGTGAATTATTCACTGGCCAAGCTAATATGATTCTAGGCGGCACGCATTTGATGCGTTATGTAAAAAACACTCAAGATTTCCCGCGTGATTTTAAAGTAGCCTTTGCGCCAAACCCTCAATACGAGAAGGGCGGCAAAGTGAATATTGCTGGCTTCAATGATCTCATGTCCATCAACAGCAAGAGTGAGCATAAAGAAGAAGCGATGTCGTTCATCTCTTGGTATTTGACAGAGGGCAATACAGCGATGATTTCAGGCGGACGTATTCCGAGCAATAAGCAAGCGGATATGGACAAGGTAGTTGAATTATTCGTAGGTGAAGCAGAGGACTTAATCGATGTGGAGTCATTGAAGCAAGTGCTTAGCATTGATTATGTGTTTCCTAAGCAAGTGAAATCGGTGGCTTATGCTGAGCTGACGAAAATCTTGACAGAAGAATCAGAGAAATATTTGATGAACGCACAGACTCTAGAGCAAGCAATGGAAAGAGTCAAAGCTCGTGCGGATCAAGCTATTGAAGCTGAAAGTAAATAATTTTTTATGCTAACCATAATGAAAGAAGCATCTGCTGTGACAATCGTCATGCGCAGGTGCTTTTTTTAAATTATAGGGAGTATAAGTCACCGCGAGACGAACCTATCCCGCTAAAGGAGGGGAGAGTCATTTATACTTGTGCTAAAAAAAAGACGGAAAACGCCTAAAATACTACGTTTCATTATGAGATCGAAGTCATTAGTATAAAACCTATATTCAACATGAGGGGTGAACGAGCATGAATAATAAAGCGATAGCCAGGCTGTTCAGAGAGAATATGAAGGAAAATATCGCGGGATATTTATTTATTTTGCCCAATCTATTAGGGGTGTTTTTTTTCATCGTACTGCCACTGCTGTTCAGCCTGTATCTTGTATTCATGGATTGGGATTACTTGAAGGGGTTCGGTGGACTTACTTTCACTGGCTTCGACAACATTATTCGCATGACCAAGGATGAATATTTGTTGAGAGCGCTGATCAATAATGTGCTATTTACTGCGGTTACCGTTCCGTTAGCTATGGTGATGGGGCTTATGCTGGCAGTTGTAATTAATCGATTTGTGTATTTAAAAAACTTCTTAAGGACCATCTTTTTTCTGCCGTATGTAAGCAGCTTAGTTGCGGTGTCCATTGTGTGGAGCGTTCTATACAATTCCAGAAGCGGTCCGATCAATTCCGTTCTTCGATCGATCGGAATCGATAACCCGCCGGGCTGGCTAGCCAGCCCGCAATGGGCGTTAATCGCGATCATGATTATGGTTGCATGGACGTATATCGGCTACACGCTGGTGCTCTATATGGCAGGCTTGCAAGGGATTTCGAAGGATTTGTATGAGGCCGCCTCTATGGATGGCGCTAATCGGGTTACTCAATTTTTCAAAATTACGGTACCGATGTTGAAGCCTACAAGCTTCCTCATAGCGATAACGCTAATTATATCGACATTCCAAGTATTTGCAGTCGTCAATGTCATGACGCAAGGAGGGCCGCTCAATTCAACGATGGTAATGGCTTACCATATTTACCTTCAGGCGTTTCAATATTACAAAATGGGCTATGCAGCAACTTTGTCCTGGCTGTTATTCTGTATGATCTTCATCGTAACTCTTGTCCAGTGGAGAAGTCAGAAAAAATGGCAGCAGCATTTTTAATAGAGGAGTGAGAGAAATACGATGATCAAGCAACGATTCAGCCCTATTTTGATAAAAACGATTATTACTTCTGCCATGCTGCTACTAGCAGCTATTATACTGTCGCCGTTTCTATGGATGCTATCCGCATCGTTCAAAATACCGGCAGATATATTCAACTATCCAATTGAATGGATACCAAAAACATGGAATTTACGCAACTATGCAACGGTTTGGGGAGAGAAATATCATTTCGTCCAATATTATTGGAACACGATCAAAATTACAGTCATCACCGTAATTGGTTCTTTGCTGACCAGCTCACTTGCGGGCTTTGCTTTTGCTAAGCTTAATTTTAAAGGCAGAGATATCATGTTCCTGCTTTACTTGGCAACGATGATTATTCCGTCTCAAATTTTACTTGTTCCACGCTTTATCGTGTTTGACTATGTCGGTCTGGTGAATACGCATTGGTCGATCATTCTGCCCGGCGTCTTCTCCGTTATAGGCACATTTTTGATGCGGCAATTTTTCCTGACGATTCCTGGCGAGCTGCTCGAGGCCGGCAAGGTAGACGGAGCGAGCTATTGGCGAATTTATTGGCAAATATTTATACCGCTCGCCAAGCCGGCGCTAGTGTCATTGCTAATATTGACATTTACATGGACATGGAATGAGTATGAAAATCCGCTGATATTCCTGCGCGATACGAACTTGTACACATTGCCGCTCGGTTTAACCAACTTTGTTGATGAGAACGGAACGGATTACACTCTGATGATGGCAGCTTCGGTATCAGCGCTTGTACCGCTCATCGTTATCGTTGCTTTTTTTCAGAAGTGGTTCGTGGAAGGCATTTCGAGTACAGGCTTGAAATAACGGACACCTGTTTCCTATTGTCACTGTTGGAAATTAACAAGTAGATCTTTATCGAGGGAGAGTGTATGTTCTATGTTTATTATGGTTCCAGAGCAATCGATTGAAGTGATTAGAGAAGCAGAGGTTGTTGTTGCCGGAGGAGGACCCGCTGGGTATGCTGCCGCATTGGCAGCCGCCAGAAGCGGAGCCAAGACGCTGCTCATTGAGCGATACGGCTATTTGGGAGGGGTAGGTACGAACAGCCTAGTTTCCGGTTTTTCCAGCGGATTTCATGATGGGGAGCGAATGATTATCGGTGGTCTCTATCAGGAAATGAGAGATAAGCTGTTTCAGCAAGGCTCGTTAGTTAAAACGAATAATTATGAGCCGTTCGATCCTGAGGCGCTAGCTTTTTATTATATGAAAACATTGCTTGATGCCGGTGTAGAACTGATGCTGCATACATGGGTTGCTGATGTAGTGATGAAGGGCGATCGCGTGGAAGCGCTAATCGTAGAGAGCAAATCAGGGCGGCAAGCGATTCGCGCCAAGACTTATATTGATGCGACAGGCGATGCGGATGTGTGCGCACGGGCGGGCGTTCCCTATGATATTGGCAGACCTTCAGACGGCTTGATGCAGCCGGTTTCCCTGATGTTCGCCGTTGGCGGTGTAAATGCAGACCGCCTCATTCAAGAGATTGAGCAAATTGAAGGGGCACCGTTCGATGGACATATTTCAGGCATGAATCATATTATTTTCGGCGGCCAGGAGGAACGAATTGCGAAGGCAAAGGCGGATGGATTTTTATTCAATGTGCCTCGTCAGTCGATTGCAATCGCTTGGACGTTGCCAGGCAGGCCGGATGTGGTGTATTTGAATATGACCCGCATTCAGCAGGTGAATGGCACGAAGACGGATGATTTGACTCGGGCAGAGATCGAAGGACGCTATCAAGTTGAAGAGTGCGTGAAATTTTTGAAGTCGTATATACCGGGCTTTGAGCAAAGCTACTTGCAGAGAGTGGCCACGCAGGTCGGCATACGTGAAAGCCGCAGAATAAGAGGGAGCTACACCTTAACCGAAACAGACGTTATCCAATTGAAGCAATTCGATGATGTGGTGGCTCAAGCGCATTATATGATCGACATTCATGATCCGTCAGGTCAAGGCACTCATTATGTGGAGCTTAGCAAGGGAACCTCCTACGATATTCCGCTGCGCTGCCTGCTGCAGGATAAGGTAAGCAATTTGATAACCGCAGGCAGATGTATTTCAGCTACGCATGAAGCGTTCAGCTCCTTACGGGTCATGTCTGTATCGATTGCGC
>NZ_JBFUHJ010000264.1:0-7585 GCF_056402455.1 Paenibacillus sp. P4_A7
AATAAAAGGGAGGTCATCCCGCAGCAGCATTCGAATGCTTGCTCGGGATGACCTCCCTTTCTTTTGAAACTGATTGACTCTTCATTTTTCCGTTGTCGCTAAAGTTCTGAAATTAGTAGAGACATTTATCTTCAGCACATAGTACTGTTCATCCGTCTTAGGGTCAGCCATACGAAACGCAGTGGATTCTCAATCAGCACCGACCTTGCATCAGGAATATAGGGAAAGGTCGTCGGATCACACTTCGGCTCCAGCATCGTCGTGATCCGCTCTTTTAAAAGATTCGATTTCTCCAGCCATTCTGTTTTGCGAGTGCTTCTACATAAAAATAATCACCGTATATTAAGGAAACATTTACGTTTTGACCGGCTGGCCGATGGCCTGTACCCTGTCTCAGCAGCCCTTGCTCATCCTCCTGCACCCATGTCGCAAATCGTGAAGTCAAAGATTGCAATATGCGATCTGCCGCATCCGCATAAAGCAGCGATTCAGGACCTTGCAGGCATGCCGCAATTTCCAGCAAGCCGGAAGCAGCGCAGGATGCCGCCGAAGTATCCTTCGGCTCTCGGTCAGTCTCAGGCACTCGAAAATCCCAAGGCGGAACATGTTCCTCCGGCAACGCAGCTAGAAAATAATGAGCTATTCTCTGAGCAGCATGTAAAAACCTCTGCTCTCCCGTGTAACGATAGCAATTCGCCAAACCGTACAAAGCCCATGCCTGCCCTCTGCTCCAAGCTGATTGAGGAGCATAGCCTTGGCCGCCAAGCTCTTCTAAAAATGCGCCTGACTCCGCATCAAAGCTTGCGATATGACAGACGGAGCCGTCCGCCCGCATAAATTTTTCAAGCACAGTATCTGCATGAGCGACCGCAATATGTCTGTATCTTGGATCGCCTGTTTGCTCGGAAGCCCAGAATAATAGGGATAGATTCATCGTGGAGTCGATAATAGCCCAGCCTGTAAACTCTTGATTCCATGCCCTTAAATACCGCCCGGCCAAGTTAAACCTTCCCGCTAAGAAGTTCGCGGCAGCCAGTCCTCTTCGAAGCGCATCTGCATCTCCGGTGAGCTTATATTTAATAACAGCTGTCGGCAAAAATTGAAAGCCGACATCATGATGCAAATTGGATTCCGTTACAAAGCATTGCTCCAGCTTCCCGTCCCATCCCCAAGCATGCTCGCGATACCGCTCTTCGCTAGTCATATCATACATGATCCACAGAATGCCAGGCCAAAATCCGGAAGTCCACCAGTCCAGCCGCATATGATCATATACGCCATCGATCGTTTTATGCGGAGACTTGTCTCCGATCTGCACTATCATTCTCTCCACCCGCGGAATTAGAAGACTATCCCATATTGCCGCCATGGCGTACGCCCCCCAAAATAATTGTAGATTGGCTTGCTGTGTTTTACCGCCGCAATTGTCAACAGAGGCATTCGATTGCTGCTATAGAGAACGATCTCATCTCCTGCTTGCATTTGCAGACGAACGAGCTTGTTGTCCTCGCAGTCCACCACATATGCATCACCAAGCTCAATGCCATTTACCACTCGAACCGCCTTCACGACACCTTGCTCCGGCAAATCTGATTGAATCAAACATGGCTCTCCCGACAAGCTCTTTATCCGAATGAAGCTGGTCGTTCCTTCTTTTCTGACCGCGCTGACTAGAAATCCGCCTTCAGCTCGTAAATTATGGAAGGCTGTATCCTGCCATTCCTTTGGTACAGCTGGAAATACGCGAATACGATCCCCCCAGCTTTGCAGCAGCATATCCTGCAACGCTTCCGCACCAGCAAGCGGTGTCTCAATTACTGGTCCCGCTTCCTTATACATCGTGTTCGGCGTAATCATGAGCAGCAGCGTCCGCAAACATTGCAGTGCCGTATCCCCAAGTCCCAATGTCGCTGCAATAGAAGCTGCACCGGTGAAACTAAAGCCGCGCAGATCCCCCTCAAGACTTAGCCAATGCTGCAGCGACTTGTAAATAAGCTCCCATTCCCCTTCCTTTTCACCCGAGATGAGGTGGAGCGGAAATACGGCCAGCATATGGCTGAAATGCCGATGCCCGAAGGCCATTGGCATATCCTTGCCCACTTGAAAGCCGGTATCGTCGATCGGCAGCGGCGCTAATCGATCAAGCACATCCCTCCAACAGTCCGCTCTGCTGTCCTCTAATTGCAGCCGCTCGCAGGCAGCAAGCAGCGTCGTGCATCCCCAACGCAGAAGAGCAAGATCATAATGACAATCCGCAACTGTCAGACGTTTGAAAGAGCCGTACTCCGGCGATATTGTCGGCGGCAAATGCAGCTTACCATCCTCGCCTTCCGTGAGCAGATGCAAATAATAATTAACGCTTCTCTTTAGCAGCGGATACAGCATGTCCCGCAGCAGCGACTCATCCATTGTATAACGGTAATGCCGCCATATATTATGACAAACCCAGGTCAAATTGCCGATCTCATCGTCAACTTCACTTCTCATATCGGGACCGCTGCTTCTACCGAGACCAGCGCTGTCGAATCGATAAGCCTCTGCTACATTTGCAATCAATCTCTCTTCATTGCGTTTCAGAGCTCCGATGAGTGATTCACCCAGCTCCAGACGATTAGCGGTATATGCAGGAGAATAGCTCATCTGAACATTCATATTGAACCAAGCGCCCGGCCAAGGTGTAGTCGTCAGCCAAGGACCCGTATTATCAAGCAATGGCGCATCCGCCCTCACAGCTGACGCAAGCTTATACATTTGAATCCAATAGAAGCTCTCCAGCTGCGCATCGGGAATGGATAAAAAGCTTTGCTCATAATACCGATGCCACCAATCGCGATGCATGCTCACCCAATCTTCCAAAGAGCAGTCTGCCGCAGCTTGAACCTCCTGCACAGCCCTTAAGCAATCCGATTCCTCGCATCCATTCACTAAGGAGAACCATGCCATTTTGTGAGCATCTGAGAAGGCCTGCTCCTTCCATGCTGTCACACAGCCTCTCCCGCTGCCAAAGCGCTGCAGCCCCACTTCCGCATCACGGAGCTGCAGCCGCTCCACCTCTGCTTCTGGTTTGTATTGATTCACATTAATCCCGTCAGAATGCTTCAGAACTGTCGACAGCTCCGTGTGCGGAACCCATTTAATGACCGTTTTCCGCTCGCCCTCTGACATTTCAAGCTCGATAAATACCACAGGTTTTTCACTATGGACGAAAGCGCGCAGCCGCACCTCGCCCTTCGTCGTCGTGATGTCAGCACGAAACTCAGCATTCCATAAGTCAAGCCTCATAGCGGTCGGCTGATAAACCCAACCTTCAAGCATGAGATGAAGCTCTCCGACTGGAACTCGAGGATCAAAATCCGTAATGCCGCCAGTATCAGCGGTTACATCTGTACGGCCCAGCACAAACCGCAGCAGCCCCCTATGGCTTGAATGCYCCTCTCCATAAACCATCGCACCAATTGATCCATTGCCTATAAAAGCCCCTGCCTCCCAAGACAGAGGCCTAACAACCCAATCCATATCATGCTTGTCAAGGAACGTTTCCCAATCCTGATTAAGCCGAACGGCGCTCATTTCTTCGCTCTTATATTCCAAACAGAACTTCCTCCTCACCGTGACAAGCTCTATTTATCCTTTAATCGCACCGATCATCGCACCCTTAACAAAATACTTTTGCAGGAATGGATAGACCAGCAATATGGGTACCGTCGCCACCATAATCGTTGCGTACTTTAACGTTGCTGAGAGCATCGCCATATCCTCCATTGCCGCTCCTTCCGCCATTGCGCTTGCCTCGCCCTGAAGCAAAATTTCTCGCATAATTAATTGCAACGGAAACTTTTCGCGATCCTGCAGGAAGATCGAAGCATTGAACCAAGCATTCCAATGGCTGACCCCATAGTAARGCAGAATAACAGCTACAACAGGCAGTGAGAGCGGTAAAATGATTCGAAACAGGATAACGAAATCGTTAGCTCCGTCCATTTTCGCTGACTCCTCAAGACTTACCGGAATTGCCTCAAACGCCGTCCGCATAATGATGAGATTAAACGTATTGACCGCAACTGGGATTATAAGCGCCCAAAGCGAATTCCGAAGACCCAGATTCATCACAGAAAAGTAAAATGGAATGAGTCCCCCACTAAAAAACATAGTAAATACGAAAAACAGCATAATTTGCTTGCGGTAAGCAAGTGTTCGGCGCGACAGCGCATATGCCCCAAACGATGTTAATAGAATGTTAATACCCAAGCCAAAGACGAGTATAAACAAAGTGTTCAAATAACCAGAGCCTATCATCGGATTTCGGAATACATTCTTATATGCATCAAAAGAGAAGCCAAGCGGCCTCCACAGCGCCCCTTTATGAGCCATCAGCTGAGAAGCATCACTGAACGACGCGAAAGCGACATACAGCAATGGATATATCGTTACAACCATCAGCAGGATTAGTAATATATAGTTTCCAATATCAAATAGCCTGTTGCCCCAAGATTCTGTTCTCACCATCAATACCTCCCTGCTACCATAGACTTGTGTCATTCAGCTTGCGGCTAATCCAATTAGAAGAAATAACGAGAATAAAACCGATTACTGAATTGAATAAACCGACTGCCGAGCTAAAGCTATAATTGAAATCTTGCAGCCCTACCCGGTAAACATAAGATGAAATAACGTCAGCAGTCTCGTAAACGCCGGGATTGTACAGCAAAATAATTTTTTCAAAGCCGAGATTCATCATACGTCCCAAATTTAAAATCAACAGCACCATAATCGTGGGCAGAATGCCTGGAACCGTGATGTGCTTCATCTGCTTCCATCTTCCGGCTCCATCGATCTTCGCCGCTTCATATTGCTCTTGATCAATTCCTGTTAGTGCTGCTAAATAGATGATCGTACCCCAGCCGATACTCTGCCATATATCTGTAGACACATAAATCGCTCTGAACAAGCTCGGCTCCAGAAGTAAAGAGATGCGCTCACCGCCAAAAAAAGCAATGATGTCATTAATGATTCCGCTGCTTGACGTAAAATCCTTAATGATTCCACAAATGACGACAAGCGATATAAAATGGGGCAAATAAGTAATCGTCTGAACAGTTCTTTTGAAAAACTGCGCTTTAACCTCATTGAGCAGAAGCGCCAATATAATCGGAGCAGGAAAGCCAAATATCAAATCATAGAAGCTAATCATAAAAGTATTGCGAATCGTTCTCCAGAAATAAGCGCCTTGGAAAAAATCAATAAAATGCCCCAAGCCTGCCCACGGGCTTCCTAAAATGCCTAGACGCGGTGAAAAATCTTTAAAAGCAATGATAGCGCCATACATCGGCTGGTAATGAAATAAAAGATAATAGGCGATCAACGGAAGAAGCATCATATATAAATATTTGTTTTTGCGTATATCGAACAGTACGCGAATTATCACGTTAGCCTTCATAATAACTCCTCTCCATCCTGAGCAATTAGGCTGCGGATAGGAAGCGACACTGGCACTGGCACCAACATCAGCACCAGTACCGCCAGCGCTTTTCATCCACAGCCTTGCCGATTCATTATCTTGCTTCGTAACGATCTAGTGCCGATTGATAGATTTCTGTTACGCGGTCAATGCCCATCGTTTTAATCCGCGCTACATAGTCATCAAATTTATCCAGCGACTCTCTTCCCATTACAAACAACATGAACATTTCTTCCTTATAGCTTGTTACTGCAGTTAAAATTTTTGCAACCTCTTGGCTTTCCTCCACTGTTGGAGTAAGGAATCCTGGAAGCATATGTTTTAGAGCGTCTGTCTCTCCCCATACAACAGCAGCGTCATCCATCTCAGGGAAGGTATTAAAGTTCTTTCTTGAATCGCCAAGGAATGGCCCGTTCGGCTTCGTAAATTGCGATACCATTTGCTGTAAGTTATGTTTGGGATCTTTAAGAATTTTATCTGTAAATGTCGGAACGCCATCTACCATCGTGTAGCTTTCGCCTTCGATCCCGAAGTTAAACAATAATGCTCCCTGCTCGCTGAACGCATAATCAAGCCATTTTACGACAAGCTCAGGGTTTTTAGCARCACTTGTAACCGCTTTGCTTGCAGCAGGATTAAATTCAAAACTGCGTTGACCCATAAATGCTCGTTCACCTTTATTCAAGGTCGGATAAGGAGCAGGGACCAGATGATAGCTCTCATTGCTCTTCTTGCCAGTCTCCATCCATCTGCCGAGACCGCCGGAAGTAAGATGAACTGTTGCACCGGACTCTCCGCTCAGCATTTTTGCATCAAGCGCCTTCGTTTCTGTATTCAATGAAAAATCTTTATCAAACAGTCCTTCCTCATACCACTTGCGCAGCAAAGCCAGCGCATCCTTGAATTGAGGGTCAGTCGGACCATATTGCACCTTGCCGCTATCGTCAATGTAATGACGATTCGCTGTACCGTAAGCACCAATGAAAGCATCCTGCAAATTGACTTCATTATTATACAAAGCCGTCAAAGGAGCCGTTGCTCCCTTTTCTTGTTTAAACGCTTTCAAAACGGTGTACCATTCATCAATAGTCGTCGGAACCGCAAGCTTCAGATCATCAAGCCAGTCTTTACGAATAATCGGACCGCGGAATACGAGGCCGTTGTCCGGACGAATCATCGGGAATACGTAATAGGTGCCGTTATCCGTCTTCATCATTTTATCCAGCTCAGGATTTTCATTAAGCAGTTTCTTCAAGTTAGGAGCGTGCTGATCAATCAAATCGTTTAATGGTATGATAGCTTCGTCATTAATCGCTTTCTCAGGACCGCCAGGATACTCCTTCGTCCAGTCCACTTCAATTACATCTGTCAAATTGTTCGAAGCGATCATCAGGTTGAATTGCTCTTTACGTTGTCCGCTGGCAGGGTGCGTATACTTCACCTTAATGCCTGTTTCCTTCTCTAATTGCTGGCCAAACGGCGATTCTGCTAAATTGGAATAGAAAGTAATCAGATTATCATTGACCTCTTCCCAAGAGGTGATCGATTCCTTCGTATCCACTGGATATACACCTGCCGGCTCACCTGAAGGCTCTGATGTTGCAGGCTGATTTGTTTCCTTCTGAGACGATGTATTGCCTTTATTGCCGCTGCTTGTAGACTGATTCGAGTTCGAGCATGCCGCTAATATACCGAAAACAAGAACAATAGTAATYAGGATGCTGCTGCTTTTCTTCAACGAGCTGAACTGTACTTTCATTGAAATCCCCCTTGATCCTTATTAGTGAGTGCACTCTACGCCAATTATTAGCTATTTTACAGCAATAAATAAATCATCAAAACGTAAAACAACCGTCAAAAGATTAAATGAACGATCATTAATTTCATAAAATAGGTGTAAAAGAGAAAGCCGCTCTAGCGAACTGGAGCGGCTTCGTTCATCTCTCTATATTTACCCGGGGTAACGCCTTCAAACTTTTTAAAAATACGATTAAAGGTGTTGATATCGCCGTAGCCAACCGCTCGGGATATTTCATTAACAGGGCATTTATTCGACAGCAGCATCTGCTTCGCGTCCATTAAGCGCGTCTTATTAATGAAATCCAGAAGCGTCTCTCCTGTCGCATC
>NZ_JBFUHJ010000265.1:0-7579 GCF_056402455.1 Paenibacillus sp. P4_A7
GGGCGGCGTGGAGAATGCGTGCAGTAAATGGAAGTATATGGGGCGAATATATCCCCCCCTCTATTCCCGTGYGCCTTCATGTTGCCRAAGTCTAAYACGGAGTYCCCCTYYTTGTCTTTCAYCYYTWACCAWCCGGGCGAAATCCTGCGAATAAGCGAGCATTCGTGAGAAAATCATATCGTACCAAGGGAGTTTAATGTGTATAGATGCAAATTTCGATATTTTCTGATGATATTTATCCACAGATCATCGCATCATCTCCGTAGAGAGCGTCTTAGAAAAGCGTAGTGAGGGACACATCATTAATTGTGAGGCAAGACTCACAATTAATCTGGACTAACCCCAGAGTACACAGTAACTTGTGAGGAAAATCTCACTGCCCATGAACTATACTTCATGGAGAGTGAGGTTTGCCTCACTAACTGATTGAAAAGCTCAAGTATCCGTCATTTTAGTGAGTTTCACATCACTGATTAATGAATCAGCCTCACTGACGTGAGTTGATAAGTTTATACCAGCCAGCTAATACAGGTTGATGCGATCTGATCCAACTATTATTGGTTGGGTCGATGCAATCAGATCCAACTATTATTGGTTGATACGAGTATGTACATTAGCTGTAGCAAACAAATCCGCATACAATACTCGACAAATACTTATAACGTGAAACTGTAAGTGAGGGAGACCTTAAAAGAGTGATGCACTTCACAAGGTTAGTTAAATGACAAAGGTTACTCTAAATGTGCACAAACACAAGTTTCACTTCTTCACATCAGGTTTGTCCATAGTATAAAGCAAGTTTCATTCTCCAACACTACATTCCCAGGGAAAACAAAATAGTGAGGTAAACTCACTAATTAGTGAGTCTGTCTCACTCTCGTCCCACTACATGCCTAGAGAAAACAAAAAATAGTGAGGTAAATCTCATTCCCCATGAACATAAGTTCATGGCGAGTGAGGCTTTACTCACTATCCAACTGATAAGTACATGATTCTGTCCGATTAGTGAGATTATCTTCACTAATTAGTGAGTCTGCCTCACTTGTCGCATTCGTACGTAAACACACGTACTCGCATATGTACGAACCAACTCATCAAACCAACCAATTATCAAAGCCGACCTGGGCTTTTTCCACTCCAAATCAACTCCAACAACTCCTAACACGCTTCAACTCCCTATATTCTATAGGAAGAAATGAATGAGCCAGTAGATGAACATCCCCATCAGAACCGTGATCGGAATCGTGATGACCCATGCGATTACAATGCGTCCTGCCATGCCCCATTTGACGGCGGAGAAACGCTTCGCGCTGCCGACACCGAGAATAGAGGAAGTGATAACATGTGTAGTGCTGACTGGCAAATGAATCATTGTTGCTGTCAATATTACGACAGCAGAACCGATATCCGCCGCGAACCCGTTAATAGGCTCGATTTTGAAAATTTTCGTACCCATCGTTTTAATGATTTTCCAACCACCAACCGATGTACCAAGCGCCATAGCTGTTGCTGCGGAAAGCTTAACCCACATAGGAACATCCATCGTATCTTGTATATCAGCAGCAACGAGTGCGAATACGATTATACCCATTGCCTTCTGCGCATCATTCGTACCATGTGAGAATGATTGGAAAGCAGCTGTAATGATTTGACCAAAACGAAATCCTTTATTAATCTGATGCGGACTTGATTTGGCGAAAATCTTCTTCAATATCCACATAATTATAAAACCTGCAGCAAAAGCGATCAAAGGGGAGATTAGCAACGCTTGTACGATTTTAATTAAACCATCGTTGTTAATTGCACTCATACCTGCTCCACCAATTACCGCACCGGCTAGCGAGCCAATTAATGCGTGAGAGGATGAGGATGGAATACCGAACCACCATGTCGCCAAGTTCCATAAAATAGCTGATATTAACGCGGCAATTACAATGGGAACGCCATGTTCAAGCTCAGCTGGATTTGCTACACCTTTACCGATTGTCGCCGCAACGCCGGTAAACGTAACTGCTCCGACAAAGTTCATAACAGCTGCCATCATTATTGCCACACGTGGCTTTAATGCCCGCGTTGATACTGCAGTCGCAATCGCATTAGCCGTATCGTGAAATCCATTTATAAAATCAAACGAAAGCGCAAGAAACACTACAATCCAAAGAACCATCAAATCCATCGTATATAACTCCTAACTTTCCAGATTAGCTGTTACGCATAATGATCGATTCCAACGTATTAGCTACATCTTCGCAGAAGTCGGTCGTTTCTTCTAGCATTTCGTAAATCTCTTTACGCTTCATTAACTCAATTGGGTCTTTTACGTTTGTAAACARGCCTTTAATACAAACTCGAAGCAAATCATCCGCTTGGTTCTCCAGCTCATTAAGCTCAATGCAATTTGCACGCATAGCAAGCAGCTTTCTTTCTGTTAACAAGTAGATGGCTTTCTTGATTTCTTGTGCTGAGCGAACGATGATATCCCCAAACTTCTGGATGTTCTCATCTTTTTCACGAATATTGTACATTTCAAAACGTGATGCACATGCTTCGATTCCGTCAAGAACGTCATCAAGCGAAGTGGTAAGCGCCATAATATCTTCACGCTCTATTGGAGTAATGAACGTTTTGTTCAGTTCCTTCAAGATCGTATGAGTGTATTTGTCGCATTTACTCTCGAATTCCTTCATGGTTTTGGCAAAAGTGGCAACATCTGATAAATCAGATAGTCCTTTGGCAAAATACTCACATGCCTCGACGATTGTGTCTGCCATCTCTTCAAATGTTTTAAAGAAAATATCCTTTTTCTTGAACATCTTAATCCCCTTCGCTGACTGGATGATTAGGCTCTTGCTAAGAACCCACAATATCTTATCATAGTTTACCTTCTAATTGTTAAGAGAATGTAAAGGTTTTATGAAAACTAAAAAAAAAATTTATTTTTATCAGTTTTGAATGGTTCTCAGCTTCCTTTAAAGCAAAAACATTCGTTTCATGGGACAAGCGTAAACGGCTGTCGCCGTCCTCTTCGGCAAAAGCATTCGTTTCGCGGTGATATATAAGCACATTTATAAGTGAATACTTATAAATGCTTATATATTAAAAAAAACGCAAACCCTTCTGAGGTTTACGTCATTTCTTAGCTTAGCAAGCTTACCCATTAACGTATGTTAACAGTATTCCCAATAATTAATTTTGTACCCATGATATATGTCCCGCAAATGTCGGTGAATTTGGGACGATGTGGAAATATGTCTTGCCAGGAGTGAATGGCAGCTCTGTTCCATTCTTCACAATTCGAATCATTCCGTCAGGAGCACGCAGCCATTCTGCTTCAATCACCTTGCCTTTTTGAAACAAAATCGCTTGCCCGCCCGAGGTCATATCAACAGCGAGTCGTCCTTCGTTATCCAGTGTCTTATGGTCAGCTCCAAGCACAACTAAATTCGCAGCTGACAGCTGCTGGTCATTGTTCATATCAATATGTGGCTTATCTCCAATCGAACGCTTATATAAACCGTTCGTCTCATCATAGATATACCCAACCTTATAATTCTTTAACAAAAAGTTAATTGAAATATCAGTAGCCGACGATCCCGCTTCAGCAGCACCAGATTCAGAGAATGTATAGGTAGGCACTGGCTTGTCTGTGCTGTACTTCTTCTTCTCGGCCCCTGCCCTCATCTTCTCTAGTGTCGAATATAGATTATGCGGCGCCTTTCGTTCCTTGCTTCTCCAGAAATAGCTGCCCGCGTTAGATATTTCATCCAAATAAGGCTTCCCCTGCTTACGCAAAATTGCATATCCGTCATTGCTGCCTCCTGCATGAACCATCACAGCACCAAAGCTGTCAGCAATATCAATCAGATAAGGTCTGATGCTTCGAACGGGACCTATCGTATCCGTCAACGCATCTGTACTCTGAAATACAGCGATTAAACGTGTAATACCGCCTTCGGCAAGCACTTCCCACACGACATCTGCATTTGTAAGGCCTGACTGAGGCCTAGCTGCAGCAAAATTATTAATCATAACGACTATCGGCCGCGCTATTACATCCGTTTCTCGTTTTATACCAGTAAGCGATGCTGTAAATGGCAATGGCGTAGGTTCGATAATCGGCTCGGTGCCTATTGTTTCACTTGGTTTAACGCTTTCCTCCGGCGTCACTTTGCTCCCGTTGCCGCTGCATGCCGTAACGATGATCATTAACGTTAATAGCATCACACTTATCACTATACGCAATCGTTTTTCCATATACATCCTTACCTTCTTCCCTATAAAAAATATGATTCCGCTTACACCTATCTTCCATTTAAACACATTTTTAGAAGGTTGTCTCGACAAAAAGTTGCTTTTCACTCTTTATAATCCAATTTTATGGTAATGGAATATGATCGGAATATAGAAAAAGACAAAAAAGGACGCAGCTTTTATAAAAAAAGTGCGCCCCTCATCTTCACTGCTCAATCCGCTAAAACACTACACATAACGTATAAGAGCCATCACGCAGCGTTCCTCTATGCTGTTAGATACTCCAGTGATGCCAATCCTCTTGCTGCTTATCAAGACCACTCAACCAATCTGAAGTCGCGCGAATCGCTTCCTCCTGATGATTGCTATCCGAGTAGGTATGGTTGGCTTGAAAAATAATCTGCTTATCACATATGCCCTCGTTACGCGTCCAATATATCTTCTGATACAGAAAGCTGTAGTCAACCGGTATAAGCTCATCACTCGTCCCATGCACGAGTAACACCTCTCCACCAAACCTCGTTGCTGATTGAAAAGGCTGATGCTGCTGCAGTGATTCGAAAAATACTGGCTTTAACGTATATCCCAAATAATCTGAGCTTCCAGCTGTAACGGCATCATCGTAGCTGCTTCGTCCTACAATACGTACAATATCATTAAATGGATAGGCAACTGGTGACCATAACACCAAACGCTTCGCTCGCTTGTCCTTAACAGCCGTCATGATTGCCACGGCTCCGCCTAAGCTATGTCCAAGCAGTACGATTCGTCTCGGATCTACGCATTCCATACTTGCTAAATAATCAATAGCGCTTCGAGTCTGATCAACCATCGAATCAAATCCGAGTGCACCGTAATCTCCATTACTCTCACCGCATCCGCCATAATCGAAACGCAGTACATAAGAACCTTGTGCAGCGAGTGTGCGTGCCGCCTTTACGAATAATCGGTCTACACCAACACGGCTTCCTATAAATCCATGACATATAATGATCGCTTGTTTTTTCTCAGTGTCGTCTTTATTCCCATCCGTCGGGTAATGCAGCGTTGCCGCAAGCTCAAGTTCTTCGTGTCGCAACGTCAAGTGCTTCTCCATATTGAGAACCTCCTGGCTATATATATAATTATTCCTACCTATATACTATGAATTATGAATAACCTAATCATACACTGCCGATAACGGCCTGTCAAATAAGAAGAAACAACTTCGTCGTCCTTGTATAAGGACGCTCGGTTTCGCGTAAAAATGTAGGCATGAGTATAAGAGTGAAACTTATACTTTCCTATATTTCAAAAAAAGTTATCCCCAGTGTCTAATAACCAGAGATAACTTCTTCGTACTTAACTAGATAAATCTATTCATTATCTACGCTTCCTGAGGGAGGCTCGGCAGTCTTTCAATAACTTCCTCCAATGCCTTTTCCAAATTAGGGGCGGATATGTTCACTCTTTCCTGTTCATACTGATCCGTTGCATATTGATAGCGAGGGTCATAATAATGCAGAAGCAGCAGCTTTGCCGCTTCGTCAAACTGATCCTCACGCAGTGCGCTCCGAATTTCGGCAGCAATAGGTGTATGAATCCGCTTCTCGATTTGTTCAAAAGAACGTATAAAATCCTCTTTATTTTCTTGTGGCTTGTAATCATTTAGAATGGTTGCCACTCTCGCCTCGATAGGGATATCAATATAAAAGGTTTTACCTTTTTCCTTAGCATTAACAAGAAATTCAGGCAATACTACCTTGCCCACTCGTTTGCTCTCCGCTTCAAGAATGATATATGGAGCATTTTTCAATCGAATAAGTTCATGGACTAGCCGTGAATCAAACGACTTTTGATTATTTGGCAGCTTCCCTATATGTCCGAAAATAGACCCACGATGCTCAGCCATCCATTCCAAATTAATAACAGGATAACCGAGCTCCTGCAAACGGATCAAAAGCTCCGTCTTCCCAGTCCCGGTAAGCCCATTAACCACATAACAAGGCGGCAGCTCCGTGTAGCTTTCCAGCGTCTCTACAACCCACTTACGATAGGCACGAAAGCCTCCAGCTAATCGGAACATTTTGAGTCCCATGAGAGAAGCAAGAGTTGCGGATGTACGGCTCCTCATTCCTCCCCGCCAGCAAAACACGACTTTCTGCGGGGGGCCGCTTCCCGCAATTTCCTTAATAAAGCTTGGCAGCTTGGCCGATACCACTTCAAGTCCTTTTTCATTCGCCGCTTCCAAGCTTACTTGCTTGTACAGCGTACCGACTGCCGCTCTCTCTGCATCGTCGAAGAGTGGAATGTTCACACTTCCCGGAATCGTAGACTCTGCGAATTCAGAAGGTGAGCGGACGTCAATGATTTGGACTACTCCTTTGCGTTGAAGCTCGAGCAGCTCCGTGACGTTAAGATCCTGAAACATATCTTCTACAGCTCCTTTTATGTCGTTCTAAGCAGTTACGTGGATTTGTCCAGGCTGTTCAGCGGTAACCTCGCCGATAAGATGCGCGTCTACTCCAGCTATCCTCAGCTTATCCAGAAGCGTCTCAGCTTCTTCTGAAGCAACCGATATGAGCAGACCACCCGAAGTAACGGCGTCGCAAAGAATCCACTGATCAATTTGATCGAGTTCTTCGGAGAACGTAACGGAACCTTGGAGATGAGCGAAGTTATTTTTTGTTCCACCTGGCACGAAGCCCGCTTCTGCTAATTCTCTTACTCGTGGCAGAACCGGTACATTTGCTCGAGATATTTGGATACCAACCTTGCTGCCCTTAGCCATTTCTGATGCATGACCAAGTAGGCCAAAGCCGGTTACGTCTGTGCAAGCATGAATGTCATACGGCTCCATTGTCTCGGCAGCAGCTTTGTTCAACGTCGCCATCACCTCAATAACACGGCTAATCTCCGCTTCATTCAACTGATCTTTTTTGATGGAAGTCGTTAGAATACCTACACCGATTGGCTTCGTAAGTATCAGCTTGTCCCCAGGCTTTGCTCCCGCATTAGTACGTACTTTGTCTGGATGTACAAGACCCGTAACCGCAAGTCCGAACTTCGGTTCTTTATCATCAATGGAATGTCCGCCTACAAGGGTAGCTCCCGCTTCCTTCACTTTATCCGCAGCTCCACGTAAAATATCGGTCAAAACTTGCTTGTCCAGTGTATTGATCGGGAATGCTACAATATTCAGCACAGTTAGCGGCTTACCGCCCATTGCGTAAATATCACTTATCGCATTGGCTGCAGCAACCTGACCGAAGGAGTATGGATCATCAACAATTGGCGTAAAGAAATCTAGCGTTTGTACTAGTGCTAGCTCATCACTTAGCTTGTATCC
>NZ_JBFUHJ010000266.1:0-7571 GCF_056402455.1 Paenibacillus sp. P4_A7
GTGGTCTTCTAAAACCTAGCGTAAACGCCATAAATTGATCATGATCAACTATGATTATGTTTTGTTTCTGTAATCGGTACTCCATTTTAATATGATCGGTCAACGCTATATTTTGAAAGGACAATATCTTTTTCTTAAAACTTCTAGACCATACAAATTGCTGTATCGTTTTGATCACTGTAAGCAGTACGGAATGAGCAATGAGCGCATTCATAATAATGATCATCATAAAATAATAAAACGAGTTTTCTTTAAACAAGCTTAAGCAAAACTTGAATATATTCATTTTCAAACTGACACCGAACATAAGATGAGCTAAGTACATCCCCATTTGGACCCAGACAAATACAGCGATAATCACACTTAACGAAAAAACGAAAGAAGATTTCTTTCTCCATATCATCATTGTTTTTCCTTTTTTAACTGCTGAATTTTGTGATCAAGTTTGTCGAGCAATGCCTTATCTACATCTTTTAATGCATCGATCAAATGGGTAATGACAACACCGCCGAACTCATCAAGCAGGTTTTCTGTCAATTTCCTAGATTGCTGTTCGATGAAATCTTGCTTCGATTGTGTAGCACGGAAAAGCGATAGTCTTCCATCAAGCCGTTTCTCTAAAATCCCTTTTTCAATCAATCGATTCATTACAGTCATAACGGTGTTGAAATTAATGGGCTTGTCCTTCTCCAAACGTTGTTGAACTTCCTTAATACTTAGTTCTTCGGCTTCCCATATAAAATCCATGACTTTGGCTTCTAATGATCCAAAGAAACGATTCAAGCCTACCTCACCATACTTAAATTTATTAATTTCCATATGCGCCTCCTTACACTACATATTATAGTGTAGACGCTAATCCGTTTCAACATAAACCATTTAGAAGTGATTACCATGATCCCGCTCCAAGTAAAGTCACTTCGTTGTTTATTCGTTTGGCAGTTTACTTAATGTTACGATATCCCCGTCTCTAGTTACATGAAATGTGCCTTCTTCTTTAGAGATTTTGCCCTTCAAATTAGCTTCAAAGTTCACATTATCATCAAAGTTCACGTAGCTTCTTGAAAGTGAAACTTGTCTAATAGCTGCGTTATCCTTAACAAATACGAGTTGGAAAATAGCATCACTAAATTTAATCGAATCGCTTACTTTATTCATATGTTTTATATCCGTTTCTGCTCTTGGATCTGAGTATGGACCAAAGATATGAAGCTCATCCCAATCAAAGCTAGTTACGTCCTTAAATGCGATAATATCACCATCACTGCTTTTAGTGATTAGATCTTTAAAAGGCTGCTCTCTAATTATTTTGGGATAATCCTTAAAAACAATTAAAATGGTTCCCACCATACAAGTTAAAACAAGCAAAAAAATACCGACATATAGCTTTTTCATGTTTGGAATATCTCCGTTTATTTGTTTATTTTTATTACGACTGCTCAGTCCAATTCGTACGTACATAAGCGATCTTCATGCCAACACGATCCATATTTCTATGACTTTGTGACATAAATGAACATTGAGCAACTACTAGCGCACATCCATGCTGAATAGCCACTTCAATACGCTTGTGCAATAAATGCCCATGAAGACCATGATTACGATACTTCGGCAAGGTTGCAGCAAACGTAAGCGATGCTGTACCATCCTTGATGTACATAACCCCAACAGCAGCTGGTTCATTATCTATATAGACCATATAAAACTTCCAACCATTTCGATTATGGAGAATTCGATTATTTTGTGCGACATACGGTATGCCATCATCCGATAATCCTGTCCCGCGACAGTGAATCATTGCATAGATTTCGAACTCATCTTCACTTATTTCCGATACGTCGATCCTAGGTAACGAGAGTTTATTAACATAATGATTTGTATGTAAATACATGGAAGTATGGAACCCTGATTGATACATTCCGAGCTGTGATAACGTACTTAGAAACTTTCCATCAATCATTCCTGGTACAAGCTCAAATTGAGGTTTACGTGATCTTTGTTGATAGAACTCTTGAATCTCTTCTAGTGCCTTTACATGATGGGATCGAACGCCTTTTACCGTGTTAAAAGAGGCCCAAGGCATCGTTCTGCTATAAAAGCACACAGCATCCTCAATTCTCAGCATTTCAATCCCTTCAGGATTTCCTTCCCTACTTTGAATGGCCGTCATCCGGTCAATCATATAATTAATTTCTGATTCTTCAATGTTAAGTAGAAATTTATCTGTCAAAGGACTTTTATCCAAAAATGATTACCTCCAGCTTCATTTTCACATACCACACAGACTATAGAGAGGTTGAATCAGTCAGAATACTCCTATTCATGGTTGTACTGTAAGGAATGAATCCGACCTTTTGCCAAAAACTCATGCCTCTTGGATTACTGTGCAGTACTTCTATTTCAATTTACCAGTTCATAAAATTCATCCGGATGCTTCTTAATATAGCTGTTCATATTTCTGATAGCAGCAGCTGCTGCTTCTTCATACTTTTCATATAGAGTTCGTACATTTTCAAACAACTTCTCATTTCCTTCTAGATCAGACGGAGATGCATTTCTCCATCTATCATCTGTCCCTAACAACTCAGCTTCAAGTGCAGTATGAGTATCGTCATAAATTTTCAACAAAACATCATCCTGAAAGAATTGAACACTTTTCCGCATAAGAGGCCAAGCTTTAAGATCACTAATAAAATAGGAAGCATACCAATACATTTCGGAGATCGAATTTACATGGTTGTGAAAAGCATAAAACATGTACAAAGCTTTCTGACCTTCTCTAAGCTCATTATAGATGGCGGCTTTCTCGGCAGGAGCCTTAGCCCTCGATTGAATAAGCGCTGGTTCTATGCACAACCAAGAAAGCCGCTCATTGTTCAGATCATCTTCTTTTAATAGTATAAGCATATATTCCCCCTGTTCTGATCAAAAACGAGCGACCTCAATTTGAAAACGGATAGGCTGTTTCGTTCCATTAACGCCATGGTTTTCATCAATTTTCTGAGTGAAGATGATGTTGTTTATTGTTCGTTTCTTATGCGGTGTTACTTCAATATATTGAAATTCGAGATTATCATCAAATGAATCGATGTCTGAGAATTGCGGTTTAATCTTTAATAATACCTCTTTGCCGTAATTAAAAATGGTCAATGAACATGATACTTCGACTAATCCATTATTCGTACGAAAGCTGCAAGTACTTTCTTTACTAGAGTAATCGAGTGAAGTTTCACCTGTTGCATTGTGCTTAACGATAAACATCAGTTTTTCAGTTGCCAGGGGATAGGTAAGTGCAAATACGACACATCCTACAATAACGAACAGGAATACCGAAGGATACTTATCTCTATATCCCATGACGACACCTATCATGCCATACATAAACAATAAAAAAGTAAATAGGACGGTAAAGTGAAGGCCGGTATCCCCACTCCCGCTCCATGGGTTCAATCCAAGCAAACGAACGAAATCATCACCAAGCGATGTTCCAAGATGATGTGGAAAAGAGAGAATCAGTGACACAATAAGGACTATAAGAGAAATAATACGACGTTTCATCTGTTTAACCGTTTAACGAATCGATGACCTGTTATTTCAAAGCCCATTCACAAATCACTCCACTCCTTACTTCTTAGGTAGCGTTCCAAACGAAATTTTCATCGTTGGTGCGAACACAAAGTGCTCTTCCGTACCTTGTTTGTTAAAGTGTGATGCGAAAAATAATTCCTTCTCATATTGCTGCTCGGCTTCCTGCTGCGAAAGCCCACGATTCATAAGACTTTCGATGATACTTATTTGTTCACCTGGCATTCCGCCAATCCCATCTTCAGATAATGATTTATAAAGACTCTCATCTTTGGTCTTTGGATCGTAATAATTGACCTTATCACTTACTCTACACTCAATTTGGGACAATCCCAGTTCACTCATCATTTGAGGCAGCTTGATCCCAATATTGCCATCCTTGCCGGTGCTCGTTATATCCATTTCAAATAAACGCTGTAATATACCGAGTGATATGCCCTCTGATTGTTCAAACCCACTATAATATTGATTAGCCATTGCTGAGATCCAATTGGATTCAAAGCAAATTACTTTCCCACCACAATTAATGCTGTTAATCATTTTATTTAACGTGGTTAATGGATCATTCATATGCATTAAGAAAGCGTGGCATACCGCAAGGTCATATTTTCGTACCGGCTCATACTCATTAATATCTACCTCAGTGAAAGTAGCATCATAAGGCAGTTTGCTAAACAGCTCAGTTGCTTCCTTAATAAGCTTCTCACCTCTATCTAACCCCGTATAGGTAGATCCTTGAGGCAGTAATTCCAACAGCTTTAATCCCATATACCCGTAGCCACACCCAAAGTCGATAACATGAACTGGCTGATCGATCTTCCACACATCTCTAACTAAAAAGCGCAAATAATCATCGTTCAAGTTTAAAGCTCTCGTTCGCTTTAAGTACTCTATACGTGTATCCCAGTAATCCTTACTCATCTCTGTCACACCATCTCTGTTTATTTTATTTGTTGAAAAGCTACTTCTTTAATCGTAGGACTGCTAATACAACTTCCGCCATCGTACTGAAGATGAACCAATCCAATAGACTCGATCGACGATTGAAACGGTTTGAAGTGGTTCACACAACAAGCTACTGCCCTTGTCATTTGTAATTTCGTTAAATGCATGGCCAATGTGCAATGAGTATTCCATCTGTCAGGGGTGTAATGAGCATGAGCTGTTTTAGAATAGGCTTGGAAAGCTTCATAATAATTGCGATGCAAATGAAATAACTCACTCGTCATTGTAGGAGCGGCAAACACGGTGTTTGTAGAAGGAAATGTCGCAATGCTATCAAAGGATACAGTAAACTTCTTTTGCTCGCTCATATGCTCTTCCAGCTGTTTGCCATAGCTTTCTAAATCCTCGATTTGATCATATACAGCCACAGTAATATGCGGACGCAGATCTTGAATATTCAACATAGTCGACGTAATATGTAAGTCCTTTAACTGCTGCCAGCTATTCTTCACGTATTGGTTAAGCTCTGATCCGAAAAACAACTCTAATGCATACATGCGTGAATCTCCCTTCTCCTTGGCTGATCAATTCACATAAGCATCATTATGTGGAGGAAACTTCAATTAGTCTAATTTCTTGTATGATCCGGCGCTCTTCTTAAGAATCGCTTTTGGTCTCTAACAAACTCATATTGCTCATATAACTCATGCGCATCTCTAGTGCCTAATAGTCCCATCAAATTATTGAAACGATCTGAATGCGTAATGAACTCGACTAGCTTCTTTCCTAGACCTAGTCCTCGGTGGCTTTCTTCAATAAACACATCGCATAGCCAATACATAGTGGCATCGTCGGTTACTAAGCGCGCGAACCCAACTTGAACACCTGTTGTGTAAATACCATAACAGACAGAATTGTCTATAGACTTATCGATAGTTGACTCTGGGCGACTGATAGCCCAATAACTTTTAGCTAGAAAGGCTTTAACTTGATTACGATCGATGAGGTCTTTGTCGTCGCTTATCAAATATTCATTGTAGTATAGTTCCATTCTAACAACACTCCTTTTAAAGCATGTTAAATAGCAGATCGCTAATAAAAATAATTAACTAATATCACGTTATCTCAGCTTGCCTAGTTCTTTCAGCGCTTTAGACAACCTAGGATCTAGCAGTGCTTTCTATCTTGAAGTTCAACTTAGAATCGAGCACTTTATTCTCACCCTCTGCTAAATAGTAAAAGTAGATATCATCAACAGAACTACCTTTACTAGGAATAATAGTGATCGAAAATGGTGTCGGGTTGTAAACCGATGACAATGGGTTAATGAACTTGCCTTCATAAATTAACTCATCATTAATTGTAAGTTCAAAGTGTTCAGCATTTAAACTCATCCGATCGGCAAGCGCAGTCGTCAGCCCTTTGACTTTCATTTGTCGCTTATCCTCATCTACCCACTCCAACTCATTTTGCGTAAAAACAACTGTATCGCCCTTCGTAAGACGTACCTCTATCTTTTGTTCTTCGGTCTGTGAATTTGAACAGCCAGCCATAATAAACATGAATACTACGGAGATCAAAGTGGCCCTTCGCATAGCACTCATATTTTCCATCCTCAGTTCCGAATATGCTCTAATAATTGTTTCAATGATCTAACCGTAAGCAGCGGCTGCACTTGAATGCCTTCTCTCCATGGCTGATTAACTTCCATCCAAATGGTGTTCATACCTGCCTTCGATGCTCCGTCTATATCATTCATAGGATGGTCCCCTACATATACGCATTCCTCTGCTGTTAGCTCTAGCTGCTGCAGGGCGATATCGAAAATTTGCTTATTCGGCTTCTTAACTCCAGCACTCTCGGAAATGACTACGGAATGAAAATAGGACTTAATCTTCAGTTTTTCAAGCTTCCCATCCTGAATGATATGCCTCCCGTTCGTAATAAGCCCAACTTTATAGTTGCTGCTGCACCATTCCAATAACTCGATGGCATCTTCCATCAAGATTGCACTATGTACATAATTCACTGTGTAAAAATTAATAAGCTCTTCAAGCTGCGGCTTCTCGCGCCATGGCAATAGTTCGAGCAGCTCGCTAAACAGCTTTACTTTGTCTTTGTAGCCGTTCTCGTCTAACACGACAATTTTCGAAAAAAGTTCATCCTGAATAGTAGGGGTAACATGCTCAAAATACTGATGAATAAGTTTCCTTATAAAAAGCTCAAATGTTTTCGTCCTATCAAGCAGCGTATTATCCAGATCAAAAATAATTGCTTTATAGTTCATGAGTAGCTTCGATTCATTTTCAGCATTAGGTATCATTATTAACCCTCCCTTTATGTTTATATATACTTCATTCATTTAGTCGCACTATCACATAGAAAAATCATAGTTCACTAACTTACCCGTATCGATTTTCATATCAATAAGACGTAATAAATGTGCACCGATCGCTTCCGTCGTTTGCAGTCTTCCTGATTGATAGGCATCTTTAAAATAATCCGCCATTTCAAATTGCCCATCATTTTTGCTTCTAGCGTGTAATTGCATTTCTGTCTCTACCATCCCTGGGGTGACAGCCAAGATTTCTATAGGATTCTCCTTTATCTCTTGCTCGGCTCCAACACATTGTGTAAACATATTAAGACCTGCCTTAGCTGTAGAATATACACTCATATCAGGGGCTGGATAAATGCCTGACCCCGAAGATATATTCAATACTTTTCGCCTAAAGGACATATTAGAAGTTTGTTTTATGAAACATGAAGTCAACACCATTGGTGCGACAAGAGTTACCTGAATATGATTTGTGATTTCATTGACGGTACACTTATCAATTGGCTTCAATGGCTCTAATAGGGCAGCATTATTTATCAAGCCAATCATTTCAACAGGTTTAAAATCAATTTTCGCGAAAATATCAGTTACCAAATGTTCAATATGATCAGTATCGCTAAGATCAAAGGGATGATGATGATAATTACTGTACTCAGCTAACCTTTCAGATTTCCCTCTGGCTATGCCATGAACAATGTAAGAC
>NZ_JBFUHJ010000267.1:0-7564 GCF_056402455.1 Paenibacillus sp. P4_A7
GCTAAAACAATTACATGAGGGTGGTAATCGGAATGAATCAAAAACGAATAACGGAACCAAAAAGAAATACTTTCTTTGCAAAGAGCGCTTTAATTAGCATGCTTGTATTGCTAAAACAATTACATGAGGGTGGTAATCGGAATGAATCAAAAACGAATAACGGAACCAAAAAGAAATACTTTCTTTGCAAAGAGCGCTTTAATTAGCATGCTTGTATTCTGCGTTGGGACAGGCAGTGCGTTTGCTTCCGGGGAGGCGGCGGATCCGATATCCACTCCTACGATAACAACGAATGTATCGGCTGAGGCGGCCGTCTCGGAAAACAAAGAGAAAACTCCTAACCTTTTGCCGGGGGATTTCTTCTATTTTATTAAAGTCGTCTATGAAAATATCAGACTATCGATCACAGCTGACGATTTGAAGGAGGCCGGATTGCTCGCTGAATTCGCTCAGGAGCGTCTTTCCGAAGCGACTGCTTTGTATACTAAGGGAGAAACGGAAAAGTCGGAACAAGTCCTCCAGAAGTCTTTTGAAAACCAGCAGCTTGCAATAGAATTAGTAGCTACTGAAGCGGAAGAGGAGAATGAGGATAAGGATCTAAAACAGGCAGTAGAGGTTAAATCCGATCTGCAGCATAATATTTTATCTCTAACCGCCGCGCTGGAAAAGGTGAAAAACCCTCAAGCCCAGAAATCGCTCTTGAAAAATATTATAAAGTCTTTCAGTCATTTGGAGAAAAAGCTTGCCAAACTCGAAAATAAGGCTCAAGAAGAGCAAACTTCCGAGCCATTGGCTGAGCAAGTGGTAGTTCCTGCTGACGCAAATAAGAATACCGTTGTTTCCAGTGACGCCATTGCAGCCTCTTCAGTTAAAACGGAGACGGAGCAAAAAACGGTTTTGAACAAGAAAACGAAACCGGAAAAGGAAGCAAAGACTAAGGAAACAAAGTCTAATGAAGCAAAGACCAACAAGGAAGCTAGGTTTGAAAAGGAAGCTAAAAATGAAAAGCAAGAAATGTTCATTAAGCAGAAGAAAGAACATGAAAATAACCATAATGAAAAAAATCATAATAACAAGTAAGCCAGAACACCAAGACCTGGATGTGTCCGCTTAATAATACATATCACACGGACCGAGGGGTGAATGCTCCTGAGTTCAAATACGGTGCTATGTGAAGCGCATCTGACGTTTGGAATCTTGTCTAAATATAAAAAAGATCAGCTAAACCTTGAAATGACCAAGGTTAAAGCTGATCTTTTTGGCCTTTATAAGTGCTGGCATTCTTGAAGATTCATCGAATTCAGTATAAATCTTTGGTCTCACGTTAGTATTTAAATCGGTGAACTCCAAAACGTTAAGATGGCTACAGCTTACTTAGCCATTTTCGTCGGGAAAGACAGGCTGTCAATCCGTAGATCCGGCGCATTAAACACGACATATAGATCATGATTTCCCGTCAGTTTCGTGCTGCTCAGATTAATTGTAACATCTGTATATCCGAGTTCCATAACCGATGCACCGGCATTGGCAATGGTATGGGAGTGCTGTCCTGTTACGGGAACATTACAAACCCGATTACCGGTTATGATAAAGATCGAATTAATGAGTATTCGGTTTGGAAAAAGACCGCTTTGCTCCGGTAATGCATTGCCCCAATTTTCGATCGATTTTCCATTAAAGTGTCCCTTGAAATACAGAGTGAAATCTTCTTTACGATTCGCTAAGACCAAGGTCTCGTAACCGCCGTTCCGTTCGCTATCCAACTCCCATATTTTCATTGAGATCTCCTCACATCAAAGCAATTTTTTGTTCTTAATATATTTCGAAAGGATAGAATACTTTAAAGTCTTTTCAGAAACTTTCTTAGCTACTAAGATTTATTGGTACATGTTACTGTAGTGCTCAACTTCCGCGAGCTACCACGTTAACCTGCCCGTTAGCTTAACAAAGAAAGAGAGCAGCTGCCGAAGCAAACTGCCCCTTATTTGTTCAACTATCGTTTCCCGTTAGTTCAAAGAACTACTAACTGTCAAACCAAAAGACCATGCGAACATTCTCAGGCTCGTCAATTTTACTCAGACGTGGGATAAAGTCACTCACAAAAGGGATAACTAACTCTTCATAAGGAAAGATTTCTTCGTTGTCATCCGCCATTGTTTGTTGCCAATCATATTCGAGGAGTTCTTTTAAAGTGAGCCAACTTCTTGTGTGAGCATAATTTTCTTCATCACTTTGATTCTTTACCTCTGGGCTAACATCGTCAGGCAGTCCCTTTGGCAGTGATATTGGTTGAATATTATAATGATTTCTTACATTAGCTAATATTGCAAACAGCAGATAATTTCTATCTGTCCAGTATCTTTTTCGAACCTCCATTATCTCAAGGTAAGAATCATTTATCCATTCATCTACGCTGATCCATTCAGTCATCAAAGGATTGTCATTTTTGATAGTTTTCTGCTCGATATATACGTGAATGTCTGTCCCCAATTGCTTTCCTACCTTTCATCAACGAAATTCACATTGAACTTCAATAGGTGTCCTTTTTCATTCTAACACATATTGGAAGTATCCTGCCCGTTAGCTTAACAAAGAAAGAGAGCAGCTGCCGCAGCAAACTGCTCCTTGTTTGTTCAACTATCGTTCCCCGATAGCTTAATACATTCCGAAACATTCAAACTGAGTAAAATATGCATGTGGATCAGAAATGCCGTTTTCAACAAAGCTATCGCTCACTCTTTAAACATCCTCAAATAAGAAGCTCTTTTAACCAAAATTCTATTATTCTAGTCCAACTAATATAAGTCCCTCAGAAGGATAATCCATATATTGAAATTGCTTAAATGTGATGAGATCACCTTTCGTATTCAATAAACCCTGCCTGCCATTATACGATATCCGTGCGAATCCATTGAAGAATCTTAATGCATTATCAAACTTTGGTTCAATTACATAATCTCCGTTTAAATTAATATAGCCCCATTTATCTTTTTCAATAACAGGTGCTAGGCCATCTGAAAACTCATCAATATTTTTATATTTATTAGGGATAATCTCGTTACCATTAGAATCTAGAAAACCATATGTTCTCCCTTTTTGAAATATTGCTCGATTAGAACGCATATTTCCTATAAATTTATATTTCATAGGAACTCTTAAGTTTCCGTTAATATCTATACATCCTGATTTATATGATTCATTTATTACAACTGCTATTCCATCATGAAACATCTGAGCATTTGCCCACTGTGTTGGAATCACTACTTCACCTTCTTTATTCATAAAACCACATTTGCTATTTATCTCTACAAGTGATAAGCCTCCGGAAAATGGATCCAAACGATTATATTTTATTGGAATACAAATATCTCCGTTTGAATTTATCGCTCCAAACTTACCAGATTTTTGAACCACAGCGAGGCCATCTTCTGTAAATCTAGCAAACCCATCAAACTGATAATTAATTTTCAATTCACCTTTTGAGTTTATAAATCCAGTTTTACCATTAGTCTCTTTACTAACAGCAGCAAATCCATAAAAGTAGTCAGTTGCCCAACTGTAGTCCCCTGGATTCTCAGTAAGACTCTGTTTCTCTAGAAATTTATACCTTTCATTTTCACTGAATAGTGCAAAACCTTCTTTAAACCTATTAATATCTTTGAAGGCTCTGTCCGTTACAAGTTCACCATTCATGTCGGCAATACCTATTAATTTCTCCATTATTAATTTATCCTCCGCATATTCTGCAAACTAAAGTGCATTGGTCATGATTCTAAGGCAAGATGTGTTTCTTTTTTGACGTTAGGCCACTATTGGATAACCTCGCCCCCATTATACTACAGGAACCACATATTGGAAGTATCCTGCCCGTTAGCTTAATGGGTTGTTTAACAGTTCAATTTAAATCATAAATAGGTATTATTCAATTTTTACTGCCTGACCATTAATTACATCTACTTCAAACCGTTCACCTGATAAAGGGAAATCCTCTGTCGTCTGTAAAATGTACGTGTCTGCTTCCGAAGTCGGCTCCAACGTAACCCAATAGTTAACTTTCTCAACCCCTATCCCATGGATCTCATATATTGGCAGTGATAAACGGATGCGATTTTCTTCTGATGTAGAAACGTTTTTTAGATATAGACGGGCATAGCTGTTTCTTTGAAATATATTGATAACTTCTATGCTATATTCATAATGACCGTCTGTTGTCATTTGCATTGAATCTGTCATAACGCTCTCTGTTAACCAGCCACTCGTATTTACACTCTTATACAATGGAGGAGATAACAAAAGCATGCTGACAATTAAAGCAAAAATCCCTAAAACTCCACCTCTTTGTGGGGACCACCTTCTAACAAGTAAAATGACTGACAAAACAATTAGTAACAAGGAAGGTATTCCAAGACCAATCATAATTACAGTAGTAATTAGATCAATCCCGCGTTGAAAGTTGGCTGTTGATCCAAGAATGAGCCAAATAACCCCAGATAAATTAATTAAAGCGGCCAATATCCATAGTATTTTTATCCATTTAAGCAATACTTCCACCCTTTTATTAGACTCTTATATTTTGCTTCACACACGGGTTACTTTACGCTCCGATTTCCTCTAACAGTAACATAAGATACCAGTAATGACGATATACCCCACCAAGTTATCCTGCCCGTTAGCTCAACGAGGCTGCCGTTCTATGCCGGCAGCCTCGTCTTAGTGAATGTTAAGCTATAGTTACCCGTTAGTTTAACAATATTTCTCCTTCAAAATCTCAATATATTTAGAATCAATTCCAGTAATATTGGATACTGTTCCAATTTCAATTCCTTGTTTTAAGGCATTTCGGGCAATTCTCAAGTTATGTTTCATTTTCAACACCCTATCTTTGAATAAAATATCGTCAAAATCTAAATATTCATCAGCAATTTCTCCGTCTAAATTAAATTCAATATCGTAAGTGCCGATGTTTTCTTCTAAATAAAAAATATTTACCGAACAAAATATTACTGCTTCTTCAACATTAAAAGTATATTTAAGGTAAATTGACCGTTCATGTACACTAATAAAATCCTCATATAACTTTCCATGAAATGTGTCGTGGTAATCGTCTTTCTCTTCTTCACGCCATTTTCTAAAACAACTCCAAAAGCCTTCGACAGTCCTTTTTATTGCTTTATGGCTAGTTTCCCATTCAAGCAATGTTTTTTTGTTCATATTATATTTCACTTCCTACATCAATTTATCATTCATGTTTTCCATTTTATCCTGATTTCATTGAACTATCCTGCCCGTTAGTTGAGAAAACGGCATCCCTGGACCTGGCTGCCGTTTCTTCGCGTTTATTCAGCTATCGTTCCCCGTTAGCTTAGCAAAATATCCCTTACCCAAATAATTCCCATAAAAATTAGCCACACAAACACAGGTATAGCTAAACTTATAATTGCTTTTATCCACTTATACGTTTTATTACGTCTTCTAATTACTCTATCGGTAATAAAAAACAATACAGAAGCACCAAGACTTATCCATAACAACACAAGACCGAAAACAATATGCAAAGCACTTGAAACAATGATTTCTGCTTTTGCATTTCCACTCTTTATTGATATAAATTCACCAATCTTGTCGCTAACAACAGAAGTGGACACTCCATAAATTAATATGACAGGAAAGCTATACAACATATAAATCGGAATACTTGAGACAATATCAAACAATCTAAGAGAATTTCCAAATGGATCTGAGTAAATTAGAACAAATAGAATAGCATATAGAGTTCCAGAAAGTGATGCTGATATTATCTTCCTTTGTAGCATGTTCGCTCACCACCCCGAATTTTGGTGAATCATCGGTTATATTTCAAATCTTACCTTTTTTCTAATAATTATTGCGGTATAGTTCCCCGTCAGTTCAACAACCATGGAGAATCGCTGTAATAGAACGTACGCAGGTTATCTATCGCTTTTACCCTGAAAACTGAGTTTTTTAAAAATCGTATCAACCAACCATAAACCTGTTGCAGCTATAAAAACGGAGTACACAAGAGCACTAGCGTACTTAATTAGGAAAAGGAAGCCTTCTGATTCGGTAAGAGAAAGTAAATACAAAATAATTCCTGCAAATATTAGATGTAAGACTAAACCCGTAAGCATGCCAAGCATTGTTTTATTTACCTTTGTTTTTATGATAATCATGTCTGTAATTAATGAACAAGGTATGCCTATTATTAAGCAACCGATGAATGAGTACATAAAATAGATGAAAAACGGGGCATAAGCATGAAATAGCACAAGAATCAACGAAAGAATTACTGCTGTGATTATACTAGAAATCATTTTCCTACCAATATCAAATTTCGTTAAAATTATAACACCACCCTTTTTTCACTTGAATGATAAATAAATATAACTCGGTTACATCAAGTTACAAGGATTATAACCCTACTCCCTTCAAATTAAATAGTCCTAACAATTATAGTCCCCCTTCTATTCCACGCTCTACTGCCCGTTAGTTGAGAAAACGACAACAACCATGGATCTGGCTGCCGTTTCTTCGCGTTTATTCAGCTATCGTTTCCCGTTAGCTTAATTCCAAAATCCGTCGGGTAGACCGAGGGGCAATAGCTTCAATGCTTGAATATGTAGTTATCCGATGGATTCCCTCCTATGAAACACTAATCTCTCTTTTCATTAATTTCTTAAATGCAGAGTAATCCTGACCGGATTTAATAAAGCCTAGTATTTTTTCAGCACATTCTGTTGGACTCAACTCTTCAGTATTTACTTTAAGGTCATATTCATTAAAGGAATATATTTGGTCGTATTGGGAATTCGCTAGTCCAATCTGTCGATCTCCTCTGATTTGCTCTCTTCTTGTGAGTTCTTCTTTCGAGCATAATACGCCTACAAACAATGTTGGATGATCGAACAATAGATCAAGGTAATCATTTAACCGCTTGTCATTGTCGATTACGGTATCGACGATTACATTTAAACCCATTTCTGAAAACAACTTAATTGTTGCATAATACACTGAGATTATGGGATCAAAAAGTATTTTTCCGACATCATCTACTTCTCTTGTAGGTTCAATATCCGGAAAATTATTATCAATAAAATCATTGTAATTACCAAAAAAAGCATCTATGGATAAATGATGAAAAGGAATCTCTTTCTGATTTTTCAGTACCATAGAAATACTAGTCTTTCCGGAACTTGAAGTTCCGTTCAAGAACACAATAAGTCCTTGCTTCACACGAATCACCCTCACATATAAGATTTGCGTATCTTTCAGATAATGTTATATTTACAAAGTTTATAGAATTATCCAACTCATAAAATATTCGAGAAACAGTTCAACTATCCTGCCCGTTAGCTTAATGATTTACTGCAATCCTACTTATCGCAGATGTGTCGCCCGCTGAATTCCCCATTACTGCAACATCAGACAATAAAAAAACCACCTGTCAGGTGGCTGTGGCTATTCAAAGTTTAATTGTGATTATCTATTTTTTATTTAGGCTATCTGCTAACGGTATTTCAGCAATAACCTTTGGTCCATCTAGTAT
>NZ_JBFUHJ010000268.1:0-7531 GCF_056402455.1 Paenibacillus sp. P4_A7
GTAGTCGCTCCAAGACTGGTTCCCCAGCTAATAATCTCAGAAAGCAGCAGCTGGCCAACTCCTTGATTGCGGTGCCCCTCAGCTACGACAAGTGTATTGTTGAGATAACCATGTTCTGTCCAAGGCGCCCGCCAAGACCAAAGGTATCCAACGATCTCATCCTGCTCCGTCACGGCTACCCGCCTGAGACGGTCGTATCCTGCGAGCCGTCCGTTATCATCCAAGTAAGTATGGCCAACTTCGTACAATTTGGCATCGTCTTCCTCGAGTCGTTCTGCTGTATATGGCTCCGACCAGTATGTGTTCAACAGCTTTGCTAAATCAGCATAATCATCCGGCAGCCGTAAAGGCCTCAATGAAATGGACATGCAAGCACCTCTTTCTCCATAACCAATAGTTTATTCATGTTATTCGTCTCCTTTATTATGACGGGAGACACGAAACAATTGATATGGAATGAATGGATATAGACGAACTTTACTGGGCTACTCATTTTAGATTCAAATCACTGACCTTACTCGTGTAGTCTGTGAGACAGTAATATTAATTATAGTTTTTCATTACGTAGACGCGGATCGGTAGAAAATGTAAAATGGGGAATGTGTGTATATTGGGGAGTCTGCGTATTCGTGTACGTGTACATGTAACTGCACATGTAACTGTATATGTAATTGTACAAAGTGATGGGAAGAGGGGAATGTCATGTCTTTTATCAAACGATTGAGTTGGTTCTTCAAAGATAGATGGAAAAGTTATGCGTTAGCTATTAGTTTAATGACGATTGTCAGTCTCCTTTCGACGATACCTCCTAGATTAATTGGTATTACGGTAGACCAAATCGGTAATAAAGAACTGACCTCCTCAGGTTTAACGCAGACTGTGCTATTGCTGATTGGTCTTGCTTTACTTCTTTATGTATTCACTTATATATGGATTACTACGCTATTTGGAAATTCGGCGCTTATAGAGAAGATATTGAGAGGGAAGCTGCTTACCCATTTGACGAAAATGACGCCGGCATTTTTCCAACGGAATAGTACGGGGCAATTGATGGCGCTAGCTACCAATGACGTTCTTGCGATTGGTCAAACAGCAGGCTACGGTGTTATGACGCTTGTTAATACGCTCGTTGGCGCTTCGGTTGTTATAGTGATGATGGTTTCCTTAGTCAGCTACAAATTAATGCTCGCTGCACTCATACCTCTCCCATTACTTGCGGTTGTCATTAGCCGTTTAGGCGAAAAAGTAAGATATCGCTTTTTGGATGCTCAAGCCTCTTTTGGCCAAATGAACGAGCATGCTCTAGAGTCTATCTCTGGCATTCGCGTAATACGTTCTTACGTGCAGGAGGATCATGATCTGTTAGCGTTTGACAAGGTAACCTCTAATGTCATGAACAAGAACAAGCGAGTATCTATTTTAAATGCAATGTTTCAGCCGATCATTTCGTTAATCGTCGGCGTGAGCTATACGATTGGACTAGGATATGGCGCGTATCTCGTTTTTGAAGGGGATATATCGCTGGGTCAGCTCATTTCTTTTAATATGTATTTGGGAATGTTGATCTGGCCTATGATCTCCTTTGGCGAATTTATTAATGTGCTGCAGCGCGGGAGTGCTTCGGCTGACCGTCTGGATAAGGCGTTAGCTCAGAATCCAGATGTACAGGACGAGGCGAAGCCCACTCAGGTGGATATCCCAACCCGAATCGAAATGCGGCAGTTGACCTTCACTTATCCGACTGCGACACAGCCTAGTCTTGCAGACGTATCTTTTAGTTTAGAACGAGGTCAGACGCTAGGGATTGTTGGAAAAACAGGTAGCGGAAAGAGCACGCTGCTCAAGCAGCTGCTGCGCCAATATCCTCTTGAAAATGGGAAGCTATTGCTAGCTGGTGTTGCCGCAGAGCATATTGCCATCGATCAAATGAAGCGTTGGATGGCTTATGTCCCGCAAGAGCATTTGCTGCTTTCCAAGTCGATTCGAGACAATATTGCGCTGGGCAAGCCGGATGCGACTGTTCTGGAAATAGCTAGAGCGATCGAAATGGCCTCTTTTACCGCGGATATTGAAGCAATGCCAGAGGGACTTGAAACGGTTGTCGGCGAAAATGGCGTTATGCTATCGGGCGGGCAGAAGCAGCGTCTGGCGATTGCTAGAGCATTACTCATTGATTCTGAAATACTGCTGCTTGATGATTCACTCTCAGCTGTTGATGCAAGGACGGAAAGCCGTATTCTTCATCATATTCGTTTGGAGCGTGAAGGGAAAACTACCTTAATTACGACTCATCGGCTTTCAGCTGTCAGTCATGCAGATTGGATTCTTGTATTAAATAATGGACGGATTATAGAAGAGGGGACACACACCGAGCTTATGCTGTTTGGTGGCTGGTACAAAGAGCAGTGGGAACGTCAGCAAATGGAAGCGAGTCTAGAAGAGTGAGGAGGTAGAAGAATGCCCAAGCAATCAACGGCAAGAAGATTATTCGCTTATGCTCTCGTATACAAATTCCGAATAATCGGTGCGCTGCTTATTCTATGCACGGCAGTAGGAGCAGAACTGGCTGGACCTTTTATTATCAAAACCATAATAGATTCGCACTTATATAAAAATACTGGAGACCTCACAGCGGTATTATGGCTACTTGGTTTATATATGGGGCTGCTAGTTGTAGCGAGCATCTGTAATTTTACGCAATCCTATTTATTGCAATCAACAGCTTTGCAAATTATTAAAAACATGCGTATGGATCTGATGAAGCATATTCAACGTATACCGTTGCGTTATTTTGATAATACGCCAATCGGTCAAATTGTATCGAGAATTGCCAATGATACGGAAGCTGTGCGTGATTTATTTATGAGCTTTATGGCGACCTTTGTAGTTAGCTTCGTGCAGCTCCTTGGTATTTTCATCGCCTTATTTATTTTGGATATGCGTCTGGCTCTGTTCTGCTTATTGCTGCCGCCGCTTTTCGCAGTGATTATGGTCATTCATCTGAAATATTCGAAGAAGTATATTACGATTATGCGCGCTCGACTGAGTGATATGAATGCGATGATTAATGAATCGATAGTCGTCATGCCAATCATTCAAGCGTTCCGCAGAGAGAAAGTGACGCGGAAAGAGTTTGAAGTACTTAATGAGGATAGATATATTAATCAGATCAAACAATTTAGAGTTTTTTCCTTGTCCTCTCGTAATATCGTTGGAACGATTGGCAGTCTGGTTACGGCAATGGTCATTTGGTATTTTGGTGGACAATCGTTGCAAGGTGTCATTGAATTAGGTGTTTTTTATGCTTTTATTGAGTACTTAGGCCGTATCTTTCAACCGATCATCGGCATTTTTGATCAGCTGACGAATGCGCAGAGAGCATTTGTTTCTGCTGAGAAGGTATTTGCGATATTGGATATAGACGGTGCGGAGGTTGAGAAGGTCGATCAAGTAAAGCGGCCGGATGGGGCCGTGAAGTTTGATAACGTCAATTTTGCGTATAAAAAAGGTGAAAATGTGCTGAAAGGGATCTCGTTCGAGGCTCGCAAAGGGGAGACGGTTGCGTTAGTCGGGCATACCGGTTCTGGTAAAAGCTCAATTATGAACCTGCTGCTAGGCTTTTATGAACCCGACGATGGCAAGATCACAATTGATGACCGTGACATTACTACCTACTCCAAACAAGCGCTTCGCAAACATATGGGTATCGTTCTTCAAGATCCCTATTTGTTTGCTGGTAATATAAGCTTTAATGTGAGCTTGTACAATAAGGACATATCACTTGAGCGTGTGAAGAGTGTACTTCGTGACGTAGGCGCAGCAGAATTCATCGAACAGCTGCCTGGCGGCTACGAGGAGCCGGTCGTAGAACGTGGAAGCACTCTATCCTCTGGTCAAAGGCAGCTCATTTCATTTGCTAGGGCGCTTGCTTTCGACCCATCTATTCTGATTCTAGATGAGGCGACAGCGAGCATCGACAGTGAGACGGAAGGCTTAATTCAGAAGGCGCTGCAAGTTGTTAGCGAAGGCCGTACGACTTTAATTATCGCGCATCGCTTGTCTACAATACGCAGTGCTGACCAAATACTTGTCCTCCATCGCGGTGAAATAGTGGAACGAGGGAATCACGACACGCTGATGGCGCTTGAAGGTCGGTACTTCAAAATGTATCAGCTGCAAAAAGGGGAGAAGGCTTCTTCGGCGGTTGAGCCGATAATTGCGAAATGAGGGCATAAGGTGCACAAGTCCCCTGAATTCGGCGGGTAGGTGCACAAGTGCCTCTGAATTCGGAGGATTAGCCGGAATTCGGCTGGTCTGCCCCATAATCTCCTTAAATCAAAAAAAGTCGTTCAGGGTTTTTGACCTGAACGACTTTTCTTTGTCCCTCTTAAACGAGTAACGACTTTTCTGCTGCATCGACCGTGTGCTTGAGCAGCAAGGCGATGGTTACGGGGCCGACACCGGCAGGTACAGGTGTGATGGCGCTAGCTTGCTTGAGGCATGCTTCGTAATCAACGTCACCCACATTCCCTACATTGTACCCAGCATCCAGCACGACAGCACCAGGCTTGATCCAACTGCCTTGAATGAACTTCGGCTTGCCGACTGCAGCAACAACGATATCAGCGAGTCGAACGATTTCAGCTAACTTTTCTGTTTTGGAATGGCAGGTTGTTACGGTTGCATTTCGATTCAATAGCATGAGTGATACTGGTTTTCCGAGAATAGGACTGCGGCCAACGACGACAGCATGCTTACCTTCTGTAGGAATGTGATAGTAATCTAGAATAGTCACAATAGCAGCCGGGGTACAAGATGGATAGCTGGCGAATCCAAATGCATTTTGAGCGAAGCCTAAAGTAGTGACGCCATCGACATCCTTTTCGATACGAATCGCATCAAATGCCGCCCGTTCATCAATTTGATGTGGGACAGGGTGCTGCAAGAGGATACCGTGGACGAGTGGATCATCGTTAAGCTGGTGAATAACAGCAACTAAGTCATCCGTTGAAATGTGTTTATCCAATACAATTCGTTTTGATTCAATGCCAAGCCGTTTGCAAGCATTTCCCTTCATACGGACATAGGTTTCAGAAGCCGGATCATTACCTACTAGAATAGTAGCCAAGCAAGGGATCGTACCTTTTTCGACTAAAGCCTCGACTCTTGGTATAAGCTCCTCTTTAATGGAAGCAGCAACACGCGCACCGTCTAAAATAAGTTTTTCTGTCATTTTCTAACCCAGCTCCCTCGAATGTTGTTGGAAAACATAAAAAGGCAAGGGGAATGTCCCCTTACCTTTGCCCAGGCGTACGGCTGAATATCTGCGCGCTCCCTCATGGTTACCCATGTTCCGCCAGTGACGCACAGTCTTGTATTTAGTAAATATATGGTATCAGTTTTAGCGCTAAAAAACAATTAACATGTTATAATTGCACTAACAAGGGGGCGCCTGARGGGCTACCCTCTCCTTTTTTTTTGATTGTAAAAAAAGTATAAGGCCCACCTTATACTCGGCTTACATTTCACCGCGAAATGAGCTTGTGCCTCCAAAAACCACACAAGCCGTTTACACTTGTGGAATTAGATTTCATCCATTACTAGTTAATAGAGAGCAAGCCTGTTGATTAACCTAATACTGGAAACCAATAACAAGTATTAAGGAGCTCAAAAACGGTTTGTATAAATATAGGAGAGTATAAGTYTCACGCTTATGCTCTGCCTAATTTCGCCGTGAACGAGCTTATGCCGCCAGAAAAAGGCCCAGCCATTTATGCTTGTGTCGCATAGTTTCAAATTCTGAAACTAAATGAGGCTGCAATAGGGTAAACGACGATTTAGTGTCAACGGATGAACGTAATTGCTGGTTGAGCACGATCTATGCCCTCTTTTTGATAGATTAGTTGCATATTCTGAAATTACACCATCGCTATTTCCATAAGGATACTCATTAGTTTCACATTGTGACACTAATTGAATAGGGCCTCCAAGCTGCCAATGATTAATCACATGCAAAGCAATATCCTATCGACAAATAGATAGTTGTAACCAATCGTTCTATTTACTCACCGAGTAACCATTTCTGCTTCCAGATACCTTATATTGGTTAATCAACAGGCGTGAGTAGAGAGGTGTTTATTTGTTCAAGCTTACTAGATTATTGAAGAAGTATTGGTTCCATCATTAATCTAATTGGACGTTTCTTTGAAATCAATAAAGGCCAAATCCTTATTGATGATGAGGATATTAGCCAGATCGATAAAAATAGTCTTCGTCGTCAGATGGGCATTGCGCTGCAGGACGCTCATCTGTTCGCAGGCACAATTAGAGACAATATCCGATATGGGAAGCTCGAGGCTTCTGATGACGAGGTCGAGGCGGCTGCCATTCAAGTGAATGCGCATGCTTTTATATCCAAGCTGCCGAAGGGCTATAACACAACGCTAACTGCAGAGGGCGGAAATGTCAGTCATGGACAAAGGCAGCTCATTACGATTGCACGTGCTATCCTTTCAGATCCTACTTTGCTAATATTGGATGAGGCGACAAGCAGCGTCGATACGCTTGCCGAAATTCAAATCCAAGAAGCTATGAAAAAGCTGCTTAATGGCCGAACTAGTTTTGTTATCGCCCATCGTTTAAGTACGATTCGGAATGCGGATACGATTCTTGTCGTTCAAACAGGTGAAATAGTAGAACAAGGCAATCATGATCGGCTTCTAGCGAGCAGAGGATTGTACTATCAACTGCATGGGAATCAATTTTTGCAGGAAGCTTAAGCGCGAAGGAGGAGAGAGGAAATGCGTTTTAATTTTAGTTCCGGATTATATACCATCCTTGCTTTTCTAATTGTGCTTGGTGTATTAGCTTTAATTACCGTTTCCATCATTACCCTCGTTAAAAAAGCAAAGGATTCAAAGCCTTCGCAGTTGACAAGCTCAGAAATCCATGATGAGCTGGCACAATTACATGCGCGTGTACACGGGATGGAGAAGCTGCTGCGCGAAGTGGAGTAGAGTTGTGGTACAATGGGATCACTTACAATTAGGAGATGACTAACGATGACTGAACAATTGAATGAGCAAGAGCTTGTGGCATACATAGCAAGCGAAACGAAAGCAGACGAAAAGCTGATTAAGCTAGTATTAAAGCATGAACAAACCTTTATTGGTAACGCGAAGGAAGACAAAAACGGCGAGGTAGATATTGATGGCGATGAGCTGGTTGATTATGTACTAAGCCGTCCTGACGTGAAATCCAATGAGCTGATCGTAGAGTCTATTTTGGACGCAGAAATGGATTACTTGATGGAAAAAGGATTAGCCGGCTACGTCGACTAATACCTATAAAAAGAAAAGACACATGCCTCGGGAAACGGGGTATGTGTCTTTTTTTGGTTGGAGTTACCCTAACAAATGTAGGTGTATCTTCCTTCGATATTCTAAACAATAATAATGAATACAGTATGATTTGTAGTCCTCTAAAATTTAATGTACATGGGTTATTAATATTTAATCGTTTTCATTATCAT
>NZ_JBFUHJ010000269.1:0-7528 GCF_056402455.1 Paenibacillus sp. P4_A7
GGCACATACAGCGTTTGGACGRCACCGAGCATCATGAACTTGCAACGGGATGCTGCTCCGCTTTCGTCAACTACCGTTAATCTGGAGATGGCTAAGTGTGAATATCAGAGCGGACAGGTACTACTCACGGCCCAAAACGGCTATGTCAACATCACAAACACTGAGATATCGGAATTAACCTCGGGCAGTGCAACTATATCGGCAAGCCAGGCAGAGGTTCTTGTACAGCATTATGTAAAAACGACCAGCAAGTCTAATAGTGCCTATGAGCCAGGCTGGTATCCGGATGCATTGATTCCGTATTCGCCATATATGAACCTGCATGGATCGATCCGTGTGCAAGACGGAAATAATCAAGCAATCTGGTTTACGGTAAAAACAGAAGTGAACACACCTACCGGAATATACACTGGTACCATTTTTTTTTTTTTTTCAAGCTGTATGGGTTCTACGCAATTTTGTCTAGCATTGCGGACAGTTTTGAAACTCAGGTCTAAAGTAAACTCTTGGTGCGGCACTCAATCTATTTTTCTCAAGCATTTAGGTCATCTCCTTCAATAAATACTGACCTATACACCTTCGACAAATGATTGAAAATCCCCGCTAGCTAATCATGCTGTCGTAGGTAAAAAACAAATGAATATGACGCCTCAGGAATATCGGGATTTGTGAAGAAGTATACAATCGCATATAAAAGTATCGGAATGCATATAGAGGAACACCCAAGTCCGACTATATACTTAAATTGTGGTAATCGAATCAATAAATGAATGTAGGGGGAAAAGGAATGGTATCTAGTATGACAAAAAGGTTCACGCTTTCATGTATGATTTTGGTGCTGCTGTTGGTGACGGCATGTACCAAATTAGAAGGGGACAAGCCGAATAATATGGAGTCGCTGAAACCGATAGATTCGACGAAACCAATAGAGTCGGCGAAACCAGTTGATATGAATGCAAAATACGATCCTCCGATTACGGTAACAACTTTTAGGGGTAAAACCGGCTCTATGTTTTTTCATCCAGATGAAACAATCGACAAGAATGCGATCTACGATGCCTATGAAAAGGATCTGGGGATTATAATCAAAAACGATTGGGCAGTGGACAGTAAAGAATATGATGCAAAACTAAAGATCAGCATCGCCTCCAACGACCTGCCGGATTTCTTCCTAGTAACGGCCGCAGATCTGCCACAGTTGATCGAATCCGACATGGTTATGGATTTATCGGATGCGTACCAGAAGTACGCGAGTGAAACAACGAAAAAGACATTAACAGCAGATGGCGGTAATCAGTTGAAGACTGCTACATTCGGTGGGAAGCTAATGGCTATTCCGCAAACGAGCAGTCCATACAACAGTGCACAATTCGTTTGGTTGCGCAAAGACTGGCTGCAGGAAATGAATCTGCCAGAGCCCAAGACGATGCAGGATTTGCTGAAAATCTCTGCGGCATTTGCGACGAGAGATTCAGGCGGTAAAGGCAAAGTATTCGGAATGGGAATGCACAAAGATAATATAGGCACACCAATTGGTTTTCTAAATGGATATCATGCTTATCCTACGCAATGGTTGAAAGACGAGTCGGGCAAATTGGTTTATGGAAGTTTACAGCCGGAGGTTAAGACTGCATTAAAGCAACTTCAGGATCTCTATAAGGCTGGACAGATTGATCCCGAGGCTGCTGTGAATGACATTGAGAAAAGTATGGAAATGGTGGCAAACAATCGTCTGGGCATGATGTTCGGAGAGTTCTGGCTTAGTGCCGTCATGCAAAATGCTGTCGTAAAGGATAATAAAGTGACGCAGGACTGGGGAGTGTACCTTATTCCTTCCATTGATGATCAACCCGGCAAGACACAAGTATCCGCATCTGTCGGCTCGTTCTATGTCATTAATAAAAAGGCGAAAAATCCGGATGCCGTTTTCAAATTACTGAATCATTGGACCGGATTATTAACCGGAGGTATMCTTGAAGATGGAGACCCACTTACTGTCTATGATTACGGTAAAGATTTGAAGGATACCGGCAAGGAGTTCTGGGGTATCAATCCAATTGTTACCTTCCTGCAGGATGTTTATATCCAAGGCGGGGAGCATTTACCAAAAGCATTAAAAACGAATGATCCTTCTGCAATTGCTTGGAGTGGCGATCTAAAAAATCGATATAATCAGATCAAAAAATATGAGGAGGGTGATACTTCCTTATGGTTACAAAGCAAAATTGCTGGCGAAGGCGGATCTCTTGCTGGAATGTATGAATACTTTAAGCAGGATCGGTATCACTTCGACGAATTTTTTGGTCCAGTAACCCCAGCTATCACCGAACGGGGCGATTTATTAAAAACTAAAGAACAGGAATTATTCACAAAGATCATCATGGGCAGTGTTTCCATAGATGAGTTCGACAAGTTCGTCATTGAATGGAACAAATTAGGTGGGGATAAGATTACCCAGGAAGTGAATGATTGGTACAATAAAATGAAGTAAATGCAAGGAGAATAACAATTCGGATGAGTGAGAAGAATTCCTTTGGGATTCCTCTCACTCATCCGAATTTTAAGGGGAGTTGCATGAGGAGAACTCCAAGGAAAGGAGAATTGATAAATGACTATCAGAACATGGAAAGAAAATTGGCCGCTGCATCTTATGATTTTACCTGGTTTTCTGCTTGTACTCGTTTACAGCTACGGCCCGATGGTCGGTCTGATTATCGCATTCAAAAAGTTTTTACCATCCAAAGGTATTTTGGGGTCGCCATGGATCGGGCTGGATAACTTCAAATTCATCTTGTCCCTCCCAGATACTTCACAAATCATTCGCAATACGATTATCATTGCTTTGATGAAGATCGTGATCGGATTAATTGCACCGATTGTCGTATCCCTTTTGCTTAACGAGGTTCGTATTTCAGCATTCAAACGAACGATTCAGACACTGGTGTATTTGCCTCACTTTTTATCGTGGATCATATTGGGCGGTATTCTTATCGATATCTTGTCCCCCTCTCAGGGGATTGCTAATAAATTATTGKGGTTGTTCGGCGTAGATCCGATTTTCTTTCTTGGTGATAATCGGTGGTTTCGTTTTACACTGGTCATATCTGATGTTTGGAAGGAATTAGGCTTCAGCACTATCGTTTATTTGGCTGCTCTGACAAGCATCAATCCGGTACTGTATGAAGCAGGAGAAATTGATGGAGCGAACCGCTGGCGGCAGACGTGGCACATCACTTTGCCTGGTATGCTACCTATCATTGTACTGCTTAGCACGCTTAGTCTGGGAAACATTCTTAATGCAGGCTTCGATCAGGTATTTAATTTGTACAGCACACCGGTATACGAGACCGGGGATATTATTGATACGTACGTGTTCCGTATCGGAATCCTAAAAGCACAGTATGGAATAGCGACGGCAATCGGCTTGTTTAAGTCCGTCATTTCGTTATTGTTAATTTCGTTGTCTTATTTCTTGGCATACMGTTTGGTCAATTATCGAATCTTTTAGAACAGCGTTTGCTTAGGGGGGAATAAAGTGGTCCATAAAATGTCAGGCGGTTATCTTCTATTTTCTATAATTAATGTTTGCTTATTGCTGCTCTTGGCTGTTGCTTGTGTCTTTCCTCTGCTCCATATTCTGGCCATATCATTCAGTTCCGCATCCGCTGTAACTGCAGGTAAAGTGATGCTTTGGCCCGTTGATTGGACGACTGCGGCTTATGAGAATGTGTTTGGGAAAAAGGAGTATTTGGTAGCTTTCTGGATCTCGATCAAACGGGTTTTGTTCGGTGTGTCCCTCAACATGCTTCTCACGATCCTTATCGCTTACCCGCTATCGAAGGAAAATCGCCAATTTCGGGGGAGAACGCTGTATGCATGGTATTTTGTCTTTACGATGTTGTTTAGCGGTGGATTGATTCCGTGGTACATGGTTATCAGAGAGACCGGACTAATAGATACGATCTGGGCGCTTATTGTTCCTTCTGCTGTCCCCATCTTTAATGTAATCGTGCTGCTTAACTTTTTCCGTGGCTTACCCAAGGAGCTTGAAGAGTCTGCAAAGATGGACGGTGCCGGACAATTCATCGTGCTTTGGCGGATTTACGTACCGCTTTCTATGCCCGCGCTCGCGACAATTCTGCTGTTTGCCGTTGTCGGCCACTGGAATAGTTGGTTTGACGGTCTCATTCTATCAAATCGTACAGAGAATTATCCGCTGCAAAGCTTTCTGCAGACCATCATTATCAAGATGGATGCGGCTTACCTGACACCTAGGGATGCGGAATTGTTGGCGCTTATGAACAATCGAACGAGTCGGGCGGCACAAATTTTCGTTGCGGCATTTCCGATTTTGATTGTGTATCCATTTTTACAGCGTTTTTTTGTAAAGGGAATTGTGCTGGGCAGCGTAAAGGAATAAAACGGAGGCTTGACTTATACTGCTATCGGGCAACTTGCGGCGTTACCCGATAGCAGTATAGGTAATCAGATGTATATCAAAGTAGCTAAGTGCATATTTAATTCCGCGATGCAGGTTCATATACTTAAATCGTAGGCTAGAAAGTAAGCTGGAGGAGAGGAGACCAGGGAAGAGCCGATCATAATTTCAACGAATTTAGGTAGATAATTTATTGTTGTTTATCAAAACTATGGGAGGGTATCAAATGAATCTTTATCACAAGTTTGTTCGTTCATTTGCTGTTATGGTGATTGTTGTTTTAGGCTTCAATTCCACAGTCTTTGCTACTACGCCTGAATTCCCGATTGGAATCTACTATGGCCCGGGACCGGAGATGGTTACCGATGCCAAATATGCTGAAATTAAAGAAATGAATGTGAATTACATCGTCCAAACGAATTTACTTGAATGGATGGGCGACAACGATAGAGTACTGGATATAGCGGCCGACCATGGGCTTAAGATCCTTGTAAGTGATGCTGCCATACGCTGGGAAAAGGCCGAATTGATCACGCAGGAAGTCAAGGATAGCAGCCTCTCTGTAACGGCAGATCACCCAGTTGGCCAAACCTTCACGACAACGGCTGATGCAAATAAGAGCGCAGCAACCTTTTCGTTTGAAACTCTAAATTGGCCTTCTGACGCGCAGTTAACGTTCAGCCTGTACGACAATCCATCGAAGACGAAACTGCTAGGTACCGCGGTGCCTAACGTACGTCTAACCAAGGATTATCCTCTGTTTACCCTGAAAGTGCCAGTTCCAGTTCAACCAAACACCAGCTATTACATGGAATTGACTTCAAACAGTACGGAGAGCATCGATCTTCGGGCAACTAGTTCCGACGTTTATAGCGGGGGAAAGGCCTATGTTAACAATATGGAGTCCAATAAAGACTTGTATTTCATAAGTTACTTCTTCGATCCTAAATTTGCTATTACTCCAACTGATCGACCCTCCGACGATTTCCTCGCTAAATGGACGAGCCATTACAAGTCAAAGCCTGCGCTAATGGGATACAATCTTTATGATGAACCCGTATTCAATTTACTCCCCACGTTGAAAGCAACGTCAGATAAAATCAAAGAGTACGATCCGGATCATAAGGTTTATGTAAATTTGCAGGCGGGGGGCATTTGGGTCTATCAGACCTATGGCGGCTTCATTACTRCCGGGAATGCACTGGGGCAAACGTTTAAAACAGGCGATGATGAAACCGCTATTCATTCTATAAAATTGAGCCTGGACAATGTTGTGTGGAGCGCTGCAACCTTAACGGTATGGGATTCGCCGGACAAAACAGTGAAAATCGGCGAAAGTAAGCACTTAACGCGTCCGGCAACCCATTCGCCTGCATTCCTCTTTGACTCTATGGCTGTTGAACCGAATACGACTTATTATCTGGAATTGACAGTTACCGGGGATATGGACACTAAAATATGGGGCAACTATATTGTAGACCCTAATGGAGTTGGAACTATAGGTGGTACATTAGTGGGTGGTAACTTCTGGATAGAGATTAACGATAAGGACTTAGGCGCTGAGGAATATGTACGCTCATGGGTGGATAAAGAACCTGATGTGTTATCGTTTGATGTCTATCCGTTTTTAGCCGACGGGTCGCTTGCTGATAAGTATTTTGTTATTCAGGAGCTTTTTAGACGCGAATCACTGCGTGGCGATGTAGATTTGTGGTCGGTCATCCAATCCGTTGGCATTAACGGGATGATCCGCAAGCCGAATGAGGATGAAATAAGATATCAGATCTATACGAACCTCGCCTATGGGGTTAAGGGACTCACATATTTTACCTATAACACACCTCCTGGCGCAGGGTTTGAAACTTTCCACGACGGACTAATTAACCGCGATGGTTCAAGAAACGATTCCTATACCTGGGTAAAGAACTTGAACGCCGAGGTACTCAAGCTTGGTCCAACACTGCTTGGTCTTAAATCGGACGCTGTTTATCATACGGGAACGCTGCCGAAAGGTACTAAGGAGCTCCCTGCCAATTTCTTCTGGCAGCCAACGGATAGGAGTCAGCCTATGGTGGTCAGTGCATTTACGAATGAAAGCGGTCGCAAATATGTGATGGTAGTGAATCGGGATACGGAACAATCACGTACGGTATCATTTTCGCTGCCTTCTAAACCCGACTCTGTGAATGAAGTATCCAAAAGCACTGGAGATGAGGTCAATACGAATTACAACAGCACGACCGGAGTCTTATCCTCCAGTTTTGCAGCGGGCGAAGGCAGATTATATGCCCTGGATGCAGGATTCTCTGAAACGACAGGAATAAAAAGTACCCTAACTACAGGGGTAAGCTCTATTCCTTCAGGCACCCAATTTAAAGTTAACTATGGATTAAACGGCGTTACCCAAAGTGTTTATGCGCAAGACATCAATTTCGAATATGATCCTGCTGTTATGGAATTTGTATCTGCTAAATCCATTAGAGACGGGGTAAGCATTGTTAAAACCGTGCAGGATACGCGGGGTGTAAAACTTCGTTTGATTCTAGCTAGTGAGGGTGCAGGGCATGCTGTCATAGGTGATGCGGACCTTGTTGAGCTAACCTTTAAAGCAAAAAATGTTTCACAAACGGCATCAAGTGATATCTCGATTACGAGCGCTTTGCTTGGTGATGCCCAAGGAAATGAATACACAGCGGCACTGGCTTCCCTGAGCATTCAGGTTACTGCTGGACTCCCAGGGGATTTCAACCATGATGGGAAAGTGTCCATTGGTGATCTGGCAGTACTTGCGGCCCATTACAGCAAAAACACAAGCAGTCCGGATTGGCAACAAGTGAAGTATTTGGATCTGAGTGGAGATGGGAGAATCGACATCGCAGATCTTGCGGTAATTGCCCAAAAAATAATACAGTAGCTGGTCAGTGGTCAAGTAACTTTAGGTGAAAGATAGGAGGATATCTACGTCTCCTCTTATCTTTTTTTTCATTGATGTGCGATATTTTTGGGAGGATGAGTGAAATGGAATATAAAATAAATCTAAAAATGATTCTAATTGCACTAATCGGTTTATTGATTTGGCCGTTGTTGCAG
>NZ_JBFUHJ010000270.1:0-7527 GCF_056402455.1 Paenibacillus sp. P4_A7
GGCAGCCTGTCGTTTTTCATACCATTAGTTAAACTTACACAGTAATTCCGTTTCCCTCTGTCCGCGGAATACAATCACTTGTAATGTATTTTCGGAGGCGTGATTGCTATATATACGAAATAAATCATCTACCGTATCGACCTTCTCACCACTCATGCCAAGAATCACATCACCAACCTGGAAGCCCTTATCCATCTGCCAGCTGCCCCAAGGTATCGTTTCAATGACGACTCCGATTTCAGAAGGCAATCCAGCTGCCGAGACTTCGCCCATCCCGACCACGTTTTTAACTTTACAGCCATCCCATTGGGATTTTTGTGGAAGTCTTCCTGACATGCTTGCTACATAACCTACTTGAGGAAGCTTAGGTGTTCTTGCAATCTTTTTCAACTCAGCCTTACGCACCCCGAACTCATCCATTGGAAAGTTTTTAAACCCTAGTCCAAGTGCTGGTGAATTCTCATGCACCTGATAGTTTCCGGAAGATGGATCAACAAACAACGCATCGGCTGTAATGGAATGTACATCAGCTCCGCTTAGTTGTTGAAGCTGCGAAGCCGCATTTACTTCCTTCGCGTCTTGTTCATGTAGCAAATTCCAATCACATTCCTGCCCCCACTTTTCAGGCAATTGTATGGGTGCATATTCGGTAAATACGATATTGTTTCGCACTACATCGCGGCTTCCTTTAAACCAAACATGCGGATGAAGAGAATTATTAACCATAATATTGTTCTCACAAACACGGTAAAAGCCTTCCCTTAGCTTAATTCCCCCGGCTAAACTTAAATTATTGTAGATATGATACCAGCTTGATCCATCATCCAAATCAATATCCCAACCATAATCACATCGCATTCTATTATTACGAATTATATTAGGCCTTACCATATCCAAGGTTGGAAGGTTGTTTCGCTCTGTTCCGTCTGTTTCGTCCTCTGAGTTCAATTTATCCATGTCCACATCTTCCAATAGCCAGAATCGATCCCTGCCCCAAGAATTAAAGGATCCATGGTCCCCTGTTTCAAGAACCGTGTCAAACACATCGCAGTTTTCAATCATATGTCCGCCAAAAGTGCCTTCTGATATATTAATCCCTGCTCTAGGAGTCTCGTAAATACTGCAATRCCGAACTGTGATGTCCAAGGACATCGATATTTGTACAGGTGCGGATTGCTTCTCCACTCGTCCAACCCGATAAATCAAGCAGTCTTCAACCAATCCATTCGATGGATAATCGTTTGTTGCCGGCCCTGGAGTAAGGTCGATATTTGAAAGGTTTTGACGTTCCTGGTATTCAAATAACGGACTGCGAACAGAGCTTGGATTACCTACAAAAGAGATCCCATTAGCCCCGACATTGGAGATGTGGCATCCTCGAATCGTGAAGTCTCGGTTATAGCCATCTACAAAAACGGCATTCCCGCCTAATTGATCAAAATGACAGTCCTCTACGACGCAATTGTCTGATCCTCGCAATAACATCGCGCCGCCCCGATAAGTCGTCCAATCACTTCGAAGAAGAGGCTCTTTATTCAACATAAAAGTTCTAGAGGTACGAGTAAACGTAAATCCTTTAAAATGGATATTCCGAACAGGCTCTTCCTCTGTACCTATCAGTTCAACGAGGTGAGCTAAGCGAACACCTTCGATAACAGCGTCCTGTAGATTCGTATTCGGATATGGATAAACATATAAAATGCCTGTTTTTTCATCATGAAACCATTCGCCAGGTGCATCCAATTCCTCGAAAATATTTTCTACATAACGATACTCGTTGTGCATGCCCATCTGACGGTTATTTTGCCAGCCGCCTTCTAACAGAAGCTGATTGGACTCATCTTTCCCCGTAATAAGGTAATGATAACCTCCCCATAAATGGCTGTGCATCGCATGAACGAACCCTCCTTCTGGGTTATTCCATCTCTTTACTCGATCCTCACTAATACAATCTGCAGCATAGCCATTCATAATTCGAGTTTCTTGCGAAAAGCTAGGGTATCTCGCCATATGTATCTGCTGTCCATTAATAAAAAGTTGATCAAGTTTTAAACCTTCGGGAGTTGAAGCCTGTAAGATTTCCCCTTTATATGTACTCCATTCAAGTTGAAGTCTAGCACCTCCACTAATCACTACGTTATCTCCTAAAGCCTCATATCGGATAGGAGCATCTGTAGTCCCGGAATCCTCCGGCTTAAACTGAAGGGTCTCTTCTAAGTAATAAGTGCCTTCCTCTACTAAAACTCGTATAAGTTCGCCTTGTGATCTAGCATTTCTTGCTTCAATCTGAGCTCTCTTTAAGGTTGTGAAAGGCTGTGCTTTTGTCCCTTCAGCTTCATCGTTACCTTGAGGTGAAACATAAATAAGATGGGCGGATTCATTCATTTGAGCATCCTCATTTCATTCTATATTTTAGTGGTGAAACTCCTGCATACTTTTTGAATACTCTTGAAAAATGTTCAATATTTACAAAACCGACCTTCTCACAAATCTCTGTTACATTTAAATCTGAACCAGCAAGATAGCTCTTGGCCTGCTCTATACGAAGGAGATTGATATAATGCACCAAAGTGATTCCCATTTCATCTGAGAATCTATTACTTAAATATCCTTTACTGACAGAAAACTTCTTAGAAATATCTTCTCTACGAAGCTCCAAATGAAAGTTTTGGTCAATATACATCTTTACTAACCGTATGAAATTATTTGTATTTAATGAAGTGAAATATTGTTTTTCAACATTGTTCACTTGTGTAAAAATCCAATTCTGCAAATCAGAAAATGTTGATAGATTATGGATTCCACGCGATATTTCATCGTTTTTTAATAAAGTAGGGATTACCTCATGGTCCAGCTGATTATTAAAATAGATCATCAAATCAATAATAAATTCTTTTGCTCTTAGCTCTTCAATTTCATATTGCTTTTCCCAATTCAAAAAATCTGTGAAGATGGTCAAAACCCCGATAAAGTCAAACTGTTGGATAGCCGTTTTTATCTTTTTTTGATAAGACTCAAACGAAAATGAAGCTAATTCTTTTTTATTCGAAAGAACTGAGTCAAATAAGAGCGTATCGGGATAATAAAACTTTCTATTTAATGCGCACATTGCCTCCATACATAATTCATTTAAGTGGTCAAATCCATCCACTCTGCTCATACCGAGCTGAAATGTATCTAGCTGATCTGGTAATAGTGCTTGGATTCTCTTCCTTACTTGTTCGACTAAAGAAAATGGCTGCTGATCCAATCCATCTATCCAATAACCGACTACAAAATAGCATCCCTTCCACTTTAAACCTATAAAGCCTTGATTCAGTGCTGCTAACTGGATTCCTATCTTTTGATAGGGGACATTGCTTGTCTTTCTCGTGAAGTATAAAGACAGCACAATAAATTTATGCTTATCCGATATCTCTAATTCATCCCAATAGTTTAATTTGAAATATTCCTTAAACGCTTCATTGATATTGGTACTGTAATTTTTATGGTATTCGTGAAGCAAAGGTAAGAGTTGGCCTTTATTTAAATTGTCCTTCAATACATAATCAACAACGCCATTTCGGAAAGCATCTCGGACAACTTTAAAATTACTATGGGAGCTAAGAACGATAAAGTTCACTTTCAGCGAATACCGGTTTATTTCCGCAATCAGTTCGTTTCCGTCCATCTGKGGCATAATCATATCTGTAATAACCAGATCAGGCTCATTCTGTTTAATAAATTCGAGAGCATTTATTGAACTGGAAAAGGAACCTATGACTTCCATGTTAAATGATTTCCATTCGATTTCATTTAATAGAAAATCAAGAATATACTGCTCATCATCTACAATAACAATTCTTATCATATTCATTTCCCCCATCCTTTACTATAATGAATACATAAAGGATTCAGCGTGCGAAACCCATATACGGGAGTTGATAATACTGATCATATTAAACAAAAAGTTCACAACAGCTAAAAACTTATTAATTGTTTCTTTTATATTCTTTATCATTATTCCTACATTAACATCCGGAGCGATTTATTATTTGTATGCTGCCGATATGATTGAAAAAAAGATTACTACGCATATGCTAGATGTCGTAGAGCATCAAAATATGATTGTTGAGAAAAAAGCAGATAGTATCGAGAATTTTCTCTTACATTTATCTGCTGGTGATGAGGTCCAATCTTTACTTAACAGCAGAGAAGTCCGTATTTATGATTCTACATTAAGAAAACAATTTTTGGAAATTGATAATTTGATTGATTCGAACAAAGAGCTTCCTATTGATAATGTCCTGATAACCCACTTGAATCAAAGTTATTATTTCTATAATAAAAAAGTTTTTTTTGATGAAAAAAAGCTTCTTAATAGTTCATGGTACAACGCTGCTTTATCTARTACGAAAGAAACACATTGGGCAGGTCTAGAATTGGATCAAAGTATTTTTAATACTTCCTATACCTTCAACGTTTCAAAAGCTATCTTTAGTAAGGAAAACTACCAAGTCATTGGAGTTGCTTTTATTGCTTTTGATTCCGAGATCATGGGGCCGTTCTTTAAAGATACCGGCAATAGAGCTTATCTATCTGTAGTGGACCGCAGCGGAAAGATTCTCTTATCATCCAATCAGCAGCTATCAAACAGCACAATTCCATTAGAGCCACTGCAGAAAGACTTACAATATGGGAAGCAGTCCATTAATGATATTAAATACTTAGTAACCCGTTCTTCCCCTAATAAATTTGGATGGGTCGTTGTACAGCAAATTCCACTAGACTCGCTAACAGCTGAAATTAAGAAAGCGAGAAATTTTTCCATTGTTATTATTATCATCTGCTTAACTATATTCGCTGCATTCCTTATCATCATCTATCGAAAAATATCTCTACCTCTCCAACATATGGTTAGCTTTGTTAACGACATCGAAACGAATTATAAAAAGATAAATATTAAAAACCATCCCATCTACGAGCTATTGAAAATAGAAAGCGGATTCATTTCATTGATTGAAAAAAATAAACATACGAATGAAGAACTGCAAGAAACTCAAATCCAAAGAAAAGAAATGGAAATTGGCAAGCTGCAGGCTAAAATTAATCCTCATTTTCTATATAACACTTTAAACTCAATCAAGCATACCGCCCTGCAGAATGACCAATCAATAATTAGCGATATGTTAGATTCACTAGTCATTTTTTTAAGAAGCACTATTAATAAGGATGGTGTATTTATAAGTCTGCGGCAGGAACTGGAAAATTTAAAGCATTACATTTTCATTCAGAATTCCATCTATAGCAATCAGATTGAATTTTCCTTTCAAACGGATGCTCATTTAAACCAGATTACTGTTCCTAATTTTATTCTCCAACCCTTTGTTGAGAATAGCATTCTCCATGGTCTGGAGCCTTCATCCGGCCTAGGAAAAATCATTATTCGGACATATACCACTGGAGAAGCTCTTATGCTCGAGGTAGAGGATAATGGTGTTGGAATGAATGCTGAACAAATAGATGACATACTATTTGCGAATAAATCACATACAAATGGCCTGGGTATCCAAGAAACAAATGAGAAAATAAAAATTATTTACGGAATACAATACGGTATAAGAATCACAAGCAATATAGGCGAAGGCACAATCATAACTATAAAGTTACCAATTAACAGTACTGAATAACCTCTTCATAGTTTTAATATATACGGGCTGGGGCTTCTATCCTTATGGATTTATCCCAGCCCGATTCTCTAATTCCTCTGAAGCGCCTTTAACTCTTTCATCACACCTAGCGTTTTTTCACCAATACTGCCATCCTGGTAGATTCCCAAATTAATCGTAACAACGCCTTCCTTTTCACTGCACTTGTTAATATACAGGTTCAATTCCTCCGCTGAGAAACGAGGATCAGCCATTTCTGTCTCCACTTCGGAATGAACCCAAGGCGCATCCATGATAAGGAGAGCTTGGTATTGGAGTCCTTTCCCTGCACCATCCTCAAATATCCGTTCTGCGGGAAGCTTCCCAGGACTCGCAACCTCTCCTGCCCAATATTCCTGATAAGGCACACTTGAAGGATATATCCAAAAATTAAAGGCAATTAGACGATCCTGATTTCCTGCTTTACTAGCCTGATAAACTCGTTCGAGAGGAAAATGCCCAAATCGTTCGTAGGCTTGGTACCATCCATCAAACCAATAACCACAAAGTAAATCACCATATCTTTGACCGATTTCCGTTAATAGATTTTCATGACTCTCCACATATTGATCACGGGTAACTTCGAACAAATCACCCATGGTATGGGAGGCAATATAGATCATTAATCGTATCCCTTTTACTCTGAGTGCTTCTCCGACCTCACGTATCAGATCCCTCTCAGTCGTCCAACCTGGATGCACTTCTTCCCAACTGCGAATGGGTGCAGGGCAGTGGGGATCGGCATGATTTAGTGTGAATATGACAAATCCCGCTCCGGTATCTTCAACCATTTGACTGAAATTTTCTACATCAAAATTTTGCACAGCCTCTGTATAGCTCAACTTGCTTCCATGACGAGGTTGAGACTGAGAAGTCCAATGAAACATGATCCCATAACGGGACGCAACCATCCAATCGGTGTTTGCTCTTTGCGAAATGACATTTTCGTTTATTTCTTCAATTTCCTTCTTAGCCTTAAGAGGGACCAGTTCTATCGACGAAAGATGTGCCTGCCTTTCGGAAGTGAATCCCTTCATGCGGAGTCGAATTGTATTCACTCCAGCCATTAGTAGAATTTGACCTGAAGTACTGATTCTTTCATAGTTCATAAGTGGATATCCTTCAAAAAAGCCATTCACCTCTTGAAGCTCACCACAGGCTTGCTGGCCATTTGCCTCTACCATACAGGTTATATCCAAGGAATTGGAAGACACACATAACAAAACTTCATAATAGCCGTCTTCTTTAACTTTAACCTTCCAGCTTACCTCCCCGTCTTGATAGAACTCGAGATTTGAGCCCGAAGGGCCTACAATCAGCCCCTCGATTCTAGTTTCCATTTCCCTCGTATATAAAGACGTGACTTGCAAAGGATTGACTTCAATCAACGATTTAGCCATCATTGTACACCTGCTTACTTTTTATTTAAAAATCTCATCATAAATTTTTTGTGATTCTTCGATCATTTTGTCTCCGCCTTTTTCCTTCCATTCCTTAACGAAATTATCGAATTCATCTATTGATTTCTTCCCTGTTATGATATCAATATAGGTTTTCTGAGTTAATATCCCCAGATCTGTACTATATTGATCTTTTAATGGTCTTAAAGTAGGCGCCAGAATATCATACTTCCCAACAGCTTTGCTAACAGCGTCGTCATATAGAGGCTTAACCTCCGGTTTCATAGACATCTCCGTTTCCAAATCATAGTCACTCATATGTTTACCGAAGCTTAGGCCGATGTTCGCTTTAGCCCGTTCTGTTTGATCGTCATATGGAGCAATCCATTCATAACCTTCTGCGGTTTTATTGTAGTTGACTCCTTCTTCTCCATATAAAC